>CALLVY010000013.1 GCA_938015925.1 uncultured Saprospiraceae bacterium | reverse complement strand
AATGAAACATATAGCATTTGCGCCACCTCGGATGGATGAGGCGATTATTGAAGAAGTCAGTAAGGTTTTGCGGTCGGGATGGATCACGACAGGGCCGGTGACGAAGGCATTGGAAAAGGAAGTGGCGGCGCTGAGTGGCGTACCGAAAGTCTTTTGTGTCAATTCTGCTACGGCGGGGCTGGAGCTGATGCTTCGGTGGTTGGGGGTCAAAGAAGGCGACGAGGTGATCGTGCCGGCTTATACCTATTGTGCGACGGCTAATGTGGTGGTGCATTGTGGGGCGACTCCGGTGATGGTGGATATCTGCAAAGATACTTTGACGATTGATCCGGCGAAAGTAGCGGCGGCCATTGGGCCAAAAACCAAAGCGATTCTTCCGGTGGACCTCGGAGGACTGCCGGCGGATTATCAGGAACTTTGGGACATTGTGCAAGACCCGAAAATGGTGGCACAGTATCAGGCGGAATCGGAAGTGCAAAAAAAATTCGGTCGGATTATGATTTTGGCGGATGCGGCGCATTCGATTGGGGCGGAGTATAAAGGACGTTCTGCGGCGAGCTGGGCAGATGCAGCGGTCTTTTCTTTTCATGCGGTTAAGAATTTGACGACGGCGGAAGGGGGAGCGATTTGCTTGAACCTGCCGGAGGCTTTTGATCCGGAGGCGGTTTATAAATTGCTCAATACCTCGAGCTTGCATGGGCAAAGCAAAGATGCCCTGGCTAAACTAACAGGTGGAAACAACTGGGAATACGATGTGGAAACTCCTGGCTATAAATGCAACCTGCCGGATGTCTTGGCGGCGATTGGTTTGGTGGAAATCAAACGGTATCGCGAAGAGGTCTTGCCACAAAGAAAGAAAATCGTGGAGGCGTATATCATGGCCTTGGAAAATTATGATCGAGCCATCCTTCCTGTTTTTCAGACGGCCCATAAAACTTCTGCCTATCATCTTTTTCCTTTGCGGATCAAAGACATCACGATGGAGCAACGCAATGAGATCATCAAGATGGTCCATGCCTTGCGGGTCAGTGTCAATGTGCATTATAAGCCATTGCCTTTATTGACGGCTTATAAAAACAGAGGTTATCTTATGGCTGATTATCCGGTGGCCCAAAAAGTATGGGAACAAGAAATTAGCTTGCCGATTTATTTTGATTTGGGAGAGGCGGAAGTACGGAAGGTACTGAGTGCTTTGGTACAGGCGACAGAACGCGTCACGATGCCTTTGATTATTCCGCGAGATGCGACGATATGAAACGGCTGCTTGATTTCTTTTTAGCTAGTCTGGCCTTGTTGGTTTTGGCTCCGCTGTTTTTGGTGATTGCTTTGGCGATTGTTTGGGATTCGCGGGGAGGGATTTTTTATGGACAAGTCAGAATTGGTAAAGGGGAGAAACCTTTTCGCATTTATAAATTTCGGACCATGCGTCCGGCTTCGGATCAGGAGAGTTTGATTAGTTTGGGTTCGGGGGATTCTCGGATTACGAAAGTGGGACATTTTTTACGGGCAAAAAAATTAGATGAGTTGCCGCAATTGTGGAATATTGTAAAGGGCGATATGAGTATTGTGGGGCCGCGACCGGAGGTGCCGCATTATGTGCAATATTTTACCAGCATCCAAAAAAAAACATTGCAGGTCAGACCGGGCTTGAGCGATTATGCTTCGCTTCGTTATTTGGAAGAAGGGGAGCTTTTGGCAAAAAGTGAAGATCCGGAGAAAACTTATATTGAGGATATTTTACCGAAAAAATTAGCGCTTAGTTTGCAGTATTTGGAGGAACGGAGTCTTTGGGGGGATTTTAAAATTATTGGAGAGACGGTAGGTAAAATTTTCTTTTGAATTTAGGGGCTTTTTAACATAGGGCCTACCTTGAAGGTAGACCCTATGTCGACAAAAATCTAGAACAACCAAAAACAAATGCTAAATCTACCTCGCTGGGGCATACTATTGATTGACTTGAGCATCTGCTTTTTTGCATTGATGCTCGCCAATCTCCTGCGATTTAATTTTGATTTGGCGGCGATCGAATATAAGTTTTTCTTTTGGGGCGCTCCGGTATTATTGGGCTTGCGCTTGGTGGCTTTTTTTTATTTCAAAACCTACGCAGGTATTATTTTCCAAACCAGCATAGAGGATGCCCAGAGAATCTTGGGCGCTATCTTGACCAGTACCTTGGCGCTCGCGCTTTTTAGTCTCCTTTCTTATTCTGCTTTTAATGCTTTTATTCTCCCCTACTCTATTTTAATCATCGAATTTTTGATCAGTATCTTTTTATTGACCAGCTATCGCGCACTCGTCAAAGTGCTGTACCTCGAGATTACCAATAGTAAAAAAGAAAAAAAACAGGTGGCCATTTATGGCGCAGATTCCGCAGCAGTGCTCACCAAACAAACGCTCGACCGCGACCGCGGTACCAATTACCAAGTCGTTGCTTTTTTAGACAACAGTCCTGACCTGCAAGATAAAAGATTGCAAGGCGTTCCTATTTTTAAAACCCAACAACTCTCCCGCCTCCTCCTGTCGGCCAATCTCGACGTCCTCATCATTTCCAGCCTACAACTTTCCGCCGATGAAAAACAAGACATCGCAGAGCGTTGTCTCCAACACAATATCAAAGTACTCCATGTCCCTCCCATGGAAAAATGGATCAATGGCGAACTCAGCTTCCGCCAAATCCGCGAACTCCGTATCGAAGATTTATTACAAAGAGCCCCCATCCAATTGGACTCCCAAAAGATAGAAGCGCAATTGCGCGATAAAACCATTCTCATCACAGGAGCCGCAGGATCTATCGGTAGCGAGATCGCGCGACAAGTCATTCGCTTCCAACCCAAAGCATTGATATTGGTCGATCAGGCAGAAACACCTTTGCACAATCTGGAGTTGGAATTCAAAACCATTTACCAATTTCAAAATTATAAAATCATCATTGGCGATGTGCGCAATGAATCGAGGATGGAACAAATCTTTGATCAATTTCACCCCGACTTTGTCTACCATGCCGCAGCGTACAAACATGTCCCCATGATGGAAAGCCACCCCGGCGAAGCCATTCGTACCAATCTCTTCGGCACCAAAATATTGGCCGATTTGGCGGTCAAATACCATTGTCAAAAATTTGTTTTTGTCAGTACCGACAAAGCCGTCAATCCTACCAATATCATGGGCGCTACCAAGCGCCTCGCAGAAATCTATGTGCAATCACTCGATCGGCATTTGCAAAAAAATAATTTTAAAACCCAATTTATTACCACTCGCTTTGGCAATGTATTGGGCTCGAATGGTTCGGTCATTCCACTGTTTAAAAAACAGATTGCGCAGGGTGGTCCGCTGACCGTTACGCATCCAGACATGTCGCGCTTTTTTATGACCATTCCCGAAGCTTGCCAATTGGTACTCGAAGCAGGGATGATGGGAAAGGGTGGAGAAATTTTTGTTTTTGACATGGGACAGTCGATCAAAATTGTGGACCTGGCGCGGCGAATGATTAAGCTTTCCGGCTTGGAAGAAGGGAAAGATATTTCTATTGTATTTACGGGATTGCGTCCTGGTGAAAAACTATACGAAGAATTACTCAATGCTAAGGAAACCAGCATTGTCACTCATCATCCCAAGATCTTGATCGCCAAGGTGCGGGAGTATGATTTTTTGGCCATCAAAAAATCGACCTTGCAATTGGTGCTTTTATTGGAGGATGGAAATATTGAGGAATTGGTCAAAACGCTCAAGCAATTGATTCCGGAGTACAAGAGTAATAATTCTATTTTTGAGTCTTTGGATTAGTAGGGTCTAAGCGGAAGTGTTTAACAAATACTTGCGTCCTATAAATTCCACTAGTTCAATCAAAATCTACTTTCAAAACAATACGTAAATTATTTGCACTATATTTGATTTTGCAAATAAAAACATTATATTTGTATTGCATATAAACTAAGACATTTACTTATCCATTTCGCGGTTTTTTTATCCTCCACACTTTAACTTACTAAACGATTTTTTATCTATACCTAAGGGTTAGAATTTCTATTACTTATTAATAGTACGGTACAACTCTATTCTTTTATTTTTGAAAAGAGCTGCGGTTTTATTAATTGGCTAAACGATTTTAAATAAAAATTCATCTATTCCAATTTGAGGTATTCCCCATGAATACTTCTGGCCATGCTATGCCCTTTTTCGTTTCTTAAAATATTGAAAAATATAAACTATGCATCCTCAGATCAAACTACTTTTCGTCTTCTTCTTATTTTCCTTTTCTACCAATGTTTTGTTGTCACAAATTGTTGGTGGCCATAAAAGCGGACAATCTACGCCCGCAGCGATTGGGCCTTCAGCCATTACGTCGGGTTCTGTATCCGGAGATGTCAATCTATTTACGGGAACCTATAGTTCCTCCTATACCTTAGGCTCCGTTTCTACAATCGCCGGGCTAAATTACACCCTGCAAATTTCCAATACTTCTTCCATGTCCAGCGGAGATAATCTACCCAACTCTTCCGGAATTCCTTATGGTGAAGGTTGGAATTTGGATATTCCTACAATCAGTGTGGATGTACAGGATTTTAATAGATTTACGATTTGGGACACC
Source organism: uncultured Saprospiraceae bacterium (assembly GCA_938015925.1). GTDB lineage: Bacteria > Bacteroidota > Bacteroidia > Chitinophagales > Saprospiraceae > CALLVY01. Next base: position 7,735 of record CALLVY010000013.1, on the reverse strand, counting down.
CAAAAAATTGGCAGCAGAAATAGCGGGGGGCATCCTGATTATGCCACAAAGACTTTTCATGAGATGATTCCTAGTAGTAATCCTGGTCCGACCATCCCAGATTCAATACCAGTCAATCATGCAGAAAAAGAAGGTGGCTTATATTGGTATTCTCCTATGCTCAATATCCCAGGAGTCGCAAGCGGACGTTTGGTTTATAAATACGAACACCAAGGCAATTATATTTTTGTCTTACATACTTTTGATCGATACATCGAAGCTTATTTTGATGGGACGCGTTGGGAAGTAGCCCTGGATGATGGCACTCGTTATGAATTGGCAGAAGCAGTGGTTTCTAATCGCAACCCCTCTAACCAAAGAGTCGAGCCAGCTTGTTATCCAGTAGATAATGGTGCGGTGGCGACTGGAGGAGCAATAGAAAATCTAGTCCTTCCGAAGAGAGAGATTCTTAGTTGGAACTGCATCAAGATTTTTAATAAAAATATGGTCGGACATATTCGATTCAAATATGAAACCTTTGGAAAAATTGATTTTTTTAAGGTGTATCAACAACCTCGATTTGTATACGAACTTGATCTTACATGGGGAGAATCAGGAGCTTTAACTACTGCCGCTCGAGACATTGTACTTACAGAGGTTCGTACCATGGGAGAACGATTGGTGCTGGACTATAAAAACATTCCAGTGACCGGAGGAAGTAATTTATTGGATATCACTTCACCAGATGTTACTCAGGTAGATTCGATGTATGCTTTTGAGGTCGTTTATGAAAATGGAGGTTCTTCTAGTACGCCTTTTTCTGGATGGAAAAATTACTTGCACGGGAAGTCAGATGCACTGAATGGAACTTATGATCTACTTGAAAACACGAATCCTTATCATTATAAACTAAGCAATAATGCAGTTACCTCTGGTTATCATTTTCGAGATGCTGAAGGCCAGGTTAATGGACATCATATAAACTTTAGAGATGGTTTTTTAGAATCTCCGCGGTTGAACAACTTTAAAATGATTCCGGGAGAAATTTACAAAATTGAAAGTAAAATTCGATCGGATGGGGCACTAGTCAGTAATACCCATGGCGGAGCTTTATTTGATATAAATCTGGCTAGTGGTGATCCTTGCCATGATCCTAATGTTTGTACGGGTAGTGAATATTCTACGGGCTTTGAAGGTGCACAACCAATCTCTAACCCCAGCTATATCCCCAAAGGTTATTACGATATTTCCAGAGGTAAATCAATTTTTTCTACTTTCCAACAGGCAGTGAAATGGGGAGCGGGTATGACGGGTCTAAATGGTGGTAATCCTAGTCCAATATTGGTAACGGAAAACTTTTTTGTCATGCCAGCCAATCCTCCAAATTTTGCGGGTTTTCATATTCAAATAGGTCCGGCTATTTCCGATAATGATTTTAGTAAAACGTATTTAGGGGGAGGCGATTTACCTAATGTTTGTGATACCTATTTCAATAGGCTTGGATATCAAGATATGGGAGCATTAAATACCGGAGATGACCTGCCCAATAATTTTGGAATTGGCCTACCCTTACATATGATGCAGGAAAACTTTTACAATAAGTTTTTAAACGGAAGAGATTATTGTGGTACCAATCCCAATGCTAATTCTAATCCTACTCATTTTTGGTGGAACGACGGCACAAACGGTAATTACCCCAATCAACCCACCCTCACCAGAAAACCTACTAACAGTACCGGGGTTTACAAGGAAACCCAATTAGAAAGAGTTGTCATTAAACGCTATTCCAAAACGCCTTACATGTTGGTGGGGGTTAGAAAATTAATCTTACAAGAAGATATGACAAATCCTTTGCCAGCGAATTTTAATGACCTCTGGCGCCCAGTAGCGCAGCTTGAACTGGATTATGAAATAGAAACTTTTAGGCGTTTTATCAACTACTATAAAGCTGGAGATACCTATTTAAGTTCTGACGAATTAATAAATAGAAGCACTAATGCTTTTAAATTAATTTCCATCAAACAATTGCCAATCGAAGGAGATTTAAGCACCGTAGATAGAAGTACTTTACCCACCACTACTTTCGGGTACCTAAAAACTAAGCTAGCGACTAAAGACACCAGAGTTTCCGTTTTAGGAGCTAGATTCAATAGTAATTTTGTATTGCTAAATAAGATTACAGACCCATTGGGAAAGGTGACGGAAGTAACTTATCGATCTTACGGCACCTACAGTTTTAAAGGTTATTCTTTAGAAAAATTTCGATACAGACCCAGATGGCTAGATGGCCCAGGTACGAATACCACTTATCTCCGAGCTGCAAATCCTTTTGCTTTTCAAACTTATTTTGTCGTTCAAGCAGTATCCGTGGAAGATGAAAATAATATTAAGAAATCATGGACTTATAATTTCTATCATTATAAAGTCATTGATGATAGTCCTCCACTTACCGATAATTTTTCCTACGATTATAGATATGCCAAAAAAGCTGGTTTTAAAAACACTAGAGTAATGCAGCCCGTCCAAGATGGAAAACGATCTCACACCTGGTATTACCATAAAACAACGGAGCAAAATAATTTGCTTTGGGGGAAATTATACGAGATTAGAAAATTCGAGGAAGCCTCTAATTCTCCTCTGATCGAGAAAACATCATATACTTATGAAGCGAACTTAGCCTTCGAACCGCCGGGGCTTCGAAGACGAAAAAATAATAACCGTTCTAATTATTATGATTATCGAGAAAATGAATCTGGCGATGGTCTCTATAGACCCAAAATAGAAGATTTTCCAAATAACTATGCTGGCTATGTTGACTCGGTAATGAGTTTTATGATTACTGATACGCCAGGGACTTCGCCAGAGATGTCAGAATGGTTAGATAGTATAAAAGAAGTAAAAAAAGATCTAGCAAATCTAAATATAGATTGTAATACAGAAACCGGTACAACTCCTTGTGATTGTCATCAAAAAAACTGGGAAAACTTGACAGATGCGAGTAGAATTGCCTGTAGCAATTATTATAGCACCCTTTTTTACTGGTTAAATCAACGTCCTTTTGATCCCGTCCATAAAAATTTCTTACCCCATCCAGATCATATTTCTTATCATGGTACTTATGATACGCCCAAGTTTTATGAATCCCATTATCATGATCTTATTCTAGATCAGGACCCTGTTTATCTCAGTAGTTATTTTATAAAAAAGACCAAAGAAGTAAACACAAACTACGAACAAGGCTGTACAAGTGGAGCAAATGAAAGTTTTACCACTACTACTGAATATCAATACTTTGATGCAGATTACCGAGGCTATACTAGCCAAGAAGGATTTGAAGAAGCACACGAAGTTTATTATGATTCTCAAGATAATTATGCGCCCTGGGATAGCACTGACAATTCGATATTCTCAGGTCTTGCCTGGGAACCCTCCTGGCAATTATACAGTAAAAAAACCTATAATAACCAAACCGGTGGAGAAAATGGCGCCTATACCTTAGAAGAAAATTTTTACCTTTTCGATTTAAAAAACGAACCCACTTTTCAAAGACATACAGATCCTAGTGTAGAAGGATTTAGACACCTAAAAGGGACTAATTTATTTACCCTACAAAAAATAAGTTTTACCGATAAAGTTCGCAATCTGCCTTATGAAACCAGAGTCACCACCAAAGCAGAAAGCGAAAGCCCAATAACCAAATCTACTTATTATGAATATGATTGGGATTGGAATCCTGATTATGAATTTGTCCTTAACTCCGTCCCCAACCCTAACCCATTGGATACTTTTCCATGTAGCCTTTATCCAACTACCTCTAATGGCGATCCTAGTTGGGACCCCAATATCATCGTTGATAAATTTGGGAGAGAATGTATTCGCTATCATTCAGATACCCCACCTCCGGGTTATGAGTGCCGATATGAAGAACCAGGGTCTTGGTTTTTCTGGTTTTGCGATTGTGATGGAATTACCGGAAATGCTACTGCGCCAGGAAGCAATCGAAAAACAAGTAATTTCCTCAACAGTAGTACTGGACCAGGAGCAGAAGGAAGTGATACGACCGCTTACTATCCCGTGGGCAATACCACCGACCTTTATATGATTCAAGATGAGTACGATGGCCCTTATGGAGCAATGACTTTTAATCAAATCAAAGGGAAAATATTGATAAAAAAAGTCATCCAGCAAGTCGATGATGGCCAATCCACTGATCTTAAAACCGTTGAATATTCCGATAATGGTTTAATCCCTACCTATCCAGATAAAACCCAATTATTGACGGAGGTAATACAACGCAATCGGCAAGGACAGGTCGTAGAAGAAGTCGATGACCAAGGCTTGATAACCCGATATGAGTTTGGACCAAATGAAGTCATGGAATACAAAACCTGTAATGGCAATTACACCAATTGGGTCTGGCTTTGGAAAAATAGAGATGCAGGAGTACCCAAATCCGTCACCGTAGGATATGGAGATCCAGATTCTCTAAGCACCACTTATACCTACGATCATAAAAAACGAGTCATAGCAATGACCGACCCCAATGGTACCGCTCTGACTTATGAATACGACGATTTTGGTCGGCTTCACAAAGCCTTCCGCAATGGAAAATTACTTCAAGAAGTCGACTATCATCAGTGGCAAAATGATCAACTTGATAATTTTACAGCACGGACTTATCAGAACTATGTGAGAACCACTACCCATGTTGATCCCGGGGTCTCTTATTTTGAAAAATCATTTGTCGATCCACTAGGTCGTGCCAGAGGAGTCGTTCGAGATAGTGCCGTCGTTTTTCAAAATCCAATTTACGATGACCTTGGACGGGTCTCTCTCCAGTTGAAACCATTTGCCGGACATCTTCCGCAGATTACTTTTAGTGGCGACCCTACGGATCATGCCCAATTTTTATACGAAGCCAATGGAAAATCTCGCCTATTAAAATCTTCAAAAAATGGCTTGTCCATCAATGGTTCCCATGTGGTCACCAATTCCTATTGTACCGTACATGCAAGTGATTTAACGAATCTGCTCTCTGACATAGGACTCAATGTGCCAACCCCTAAAGGGAACAAATTTTATATCACAACTACCGTAGATGAAGACCAAAAAGAAGTAATCGAATACAGCAATGCATTGGGACAAAAAGTAGCCGTCCTTACAATGAATGGAACAATAGCCACGGTATTTTATTATGACAGCCAAGGCAATGTCAAAGAGGTGATCAATCCCGAAGAACAATCAACTTTCTATGCCTACAATTATTTAGGACTCCTTAGTGAAAAGACAACGGTTGATGGAGGTACCAATAGATATGCCTATAACTCGAGAGGTCAGTTGATCATTGAAGAAGACAGTGGTGGAGAACATCGGTTTTATAAATATGACCTTTATGGGCGAATGACCGCGCAAGCTAATTTTTTGGGTTCAGTAGATCAAATTTTATTTTCTTATGATGGTCTTCCTTGGGTTGGTGATACCACACTTTATAATGCAGCATACAATACTGCTTGGAGCAGTGGTGACATGGTGCTCGAAAAAGAATGGTTTTATGGCAAATACAATCCTGCTACTTTTAATCTCACCCGCACAGAAATCCGAGACTACCTCACCGATGGTATCAAAAACGCCAAAGGCAAATTGGTCCAAAGTATCAGTTACGACCTCTGTGGAGAACCGATTAATTTAAAGTTTATGTCCTATCATGACGATGGTTTTTTAAGATGGGAAATTGATCAATTTAACTACAATGGAATAAACCCCATCTTCCCTGGATTAGTCGTTCGGATAGATTACCCAGAATACAATCTTGGAGGTGGTGTAAAAACGCAAAACATAGATTTGAACTCTGATCAAGTGCTAGATATGCAATATCATTATACCTATGACAGCTGGAATCGACTAAAAGAAGTTTATGCTCATTTCGACAATTCCAAAAGCAACGGACATTTGGTCGCCAGTTATGACTATGATGATATAAAAGGCGTGGTCACTCATCGTCGACACTATGCCAGTAAAGACAGTAGTGCTTGTCAAAATATAGAAATCGATAGGGTGCAATACACCTATGACGATGATCGCTATCGGCTCACCAATATTAGCAGTGCCCTCTTTGATTGGAATCTATATTATGACGATAACGGAAATTCTCCCTTCCCCGACAATTACAACGGTAACATCAATGCCAGCCAGGGAAACTATAAACTTTCTAATGCCTCCAATGATCCAGGGAGCTTTGATAATGCTACGAATTATGCCTATAACTATGATGGTTTAAATCGCCTAGTCAATGCAGATTGTATCATTGCAGGAGGCCCCTCTCAACCCTCTGGTGTTTCTGCCTGGGGAACGACCTCCTACATTTACGATAAAATTGGGAATTTCAAAACACTAAATCGCAGTGCCCGGACTCATACGACTGGAAGCAGCACTTTAGAACAGCAAACCTACGGTTATCGTTATACCACTGGTACGAATAGGCTTTATCTTGTACAGAAATTTGTCAATGGTTTAAACCATGTCTATAATCGCGTGCTGACCTACGACTCCCGAGGCAATTTAAATACAGACGATAAGTTTGGTATCGTCCACGATGATGGCATAATAGACGTAACCTATGGTCGTGCTAATTTACCTTGGCAAATTTACAAAGAACCCGCTAGTGGAGACCAAATAATCAACTACCAATATGATGTAAATGATGCTAGAATTTATAAAGAATTGACCTTTGGCCCTGCAAATGCTGTTCTTAATTCAGAATACTACCTTCGTTCCGCAAGTGGCCAGGAATTAGGAATTTATGATTTCATTGCCGACAAATTAACCTGGTACGTTTACGGTACCGATCGAGTCGCCAAACTAGAACATTTGCCAACCGTAAATTGGCCAAACGGAGTCGAAAATACAGGATCTACCTCCCAAAGAAATAATGCAAATCCACTTCAAAACCTGATGACGAGCAATACCAATAGTGAATCTACAGTACTTGCCAGCACTCTTTTTTCTAGTAAAGAACAGCCGGATTTCGATCATCCCAATAATTTAGTTGTAAATAATATCGTTGAAAAATTGCTAAATTCAGACCATACCTATAAATTACCTAACAGCTTGTATTATATCAATTGGAAATCGGATAGTACCAAGCTCTTACTCGTACAAGAAGAAATTATTCTATACGATACCAGTAAATTTGATCTACTATTCCAAGTGCCCATCGAAAGCGATCGGCAAAGATTTAAAATGCGAGACACCGAAGGAGAGTCAACGACTATTTCTCTAGGAGAAATGATGGCTACTGCTAGCACGCCGCCGCCTTCTTCTCCAACGGACCTTGACCCCTTTGATCCGAATTTGCCGGATTTGACGAATCCGCCGGTACCGATATTGAGTTATTATTTGTATGATCATTTGGGAAATACGCGGGTGGTTTATCAAATTAATCAGAGTGAGTTTTGTACGAATAGTGATGGGGATTTGTATACCTTGGAAGGGGTGATGGATTATTATCCGTATGGAAAAATTTTAAGGCGTTTTAATCCGGGGAATGGTGAGGAGAGGTTTTTGACGACGCAGCATGAGCGGGATGAGGAGACGGGGTTTGATTATCGGGGGGCGCGGTTTTATGATAGTGATGTGGGGAGGTTTTTATCTTTGGATCCGCTGGCGGCTGATTTTGCAAGCTGGTCTCCTTATAATTATGTGTTAGGAAATCCAATTATGTTTATTGACCCGAGTGGAAGAGCTCCTGAAGATCCTG
>CALLVY010000012.1 GCA_938015925.1 uncultured Saprospiraceae bacterium | reverse complement strand
TGTGGAATATTTAATTTGGACAACATCTTGTCGTCCCATTTCAAAGTTCTAATATTAAAAAGTAACGTTCGGGAAGCATTGGAATAATCGGTAACGTGTGTACGTCCACCTGTCAGTTTCCAAACCAACCAACTGTCTACTGTTCCAAAAAGCAAATCTCCTTTCTTCGCTCTTTTTCTGGCTCCGGGTACTTTATCCAATAACCACTTCACCTTGGTACCTGAAAAATAGGCATCAATGACTAAGCCCGTACTTTTTCGCACATAGGCGGTCATGCCGTCTTTGGTCAGCTTATCGCAAATAGAAGCAGTCCGACGATCTTGCCAGACGATGGCTTTGTGAATGGGTTCCCCTGTATTTTTATCCCAAATAATTGTGGTTTCTCTTTGATTGGTAATCCCAATTCCAGCAATGTCTTTGGCTTTTAGTTTAAATTTGGCAAGCAAAGCCTGGGCGACTTCCAATTGGCTATTCCAAATTTCATGAGCATCGTGTTCGACCCATCCTGGTTTTGGGAAATATTGGGTAAATTCTTTTTGAGTACTTCCTTTGATATTTCCTGCTTTATCGAAAAGGATTGCGCGAGAACTGGTCGTCCCTTGATCCAATGCTAAAATATACTTTGCCATTATAGGTAATTGGTTTTGTTTATTGAAAATAAACCCTCTGAGGCTCAATATAATGAAGTTGTTTTGAATGGGAGGAAAATTGGCTTAAGAATCTGTCTTTTAGGTTCAATCCCGTATAGAATCTATTTGGAATTGAAAATCAAAACCAATGAAAAATGAAAATTGCTTTGGCCTAAACATAATTTACCAAAATCACAACTTACCTTTGCGCTCTTTGTTACTTTAAGTAAAATGATTCAAACGGACCTAAAGTCAAAATAAAACCATATGGACGCTTCTCAAACCAGCATTGCGGCAAGTAAAATCCCATTTTCTAAAATTGATCAATTGTCTCCAACTGATCGAGCCTATGCAACCGGGCAAGAAAATTTACGGGCTTTTTATAAATACGCACCAAGGCTGGCTAGTTTTGGACAGGTTATCGAAGACAAAGCTAAGGATTCTACCGACCGATCTTTATTGGTTAAGGTTTTGGAAAAACAATATACTGGATTGGATTGCGATCCTTTTGTAAATCAAAACATCCAAGCCCTTCTCTCTCCCAAAACTTTTACAGTAACCACAGCACACCAGCCTAGTCTTTTCACGGGGCCTTTGTACTATATTTTTAAAATCGTCAGTACCCTTAATTTAGCGGAACAACTTGCGGCCAAACATCCGGAGCATCATTTTGTCCCCGTGTTTGTAACGGGTGGAGAAGACCATGATTTTGAAGAAGCCAATCATACTTATGTTTTTGGTAAGAAAATCGAATGGCAAAATGAAGAGAAGGGTTCTGTTGGTGCGATGTCGACAGCGAGCTTGGGGACGGTATTAGCGGAGCTAAAAGCCATCCTTGGAGAAAGTGATCGTGCTGTAGAAATTTATCAAAAAATCGAATCTGCTTATACCGAACATAAATTATATTCTCAAGCTACCGTAGCTTTGGTCAATAGTATTTTTGGCGCACATGGCTTGGTGGTTTTAAATATGAATCAGGCGGATTTAAAACGTCGGTTTATTCCTTTTTTGGAAAAAGAATTATTCGAAAGACCTTCCAAAAAATTGGTAGAAGAAACGACGCAGCAATTGGTAGATTTGGGATACAAGGCTCAAGCGACACCAAGAGCCATCAACCTATTTTACCTGGAAGATCAGATTCGAGAACGCATCGTTTGGGAAAATGATCGCTTTGAAGTTTTGAATACGACGCTGACTTTTTCGGAAGAAGAAATGAGGAAAGAATTGCAAGCGCATCCAGAACGCTTTAGTCCTAATGTGGTGATGCGTCCGATTTATCAGGAAGTCATTTTGCCCAATTTGGCTTATGTTGGTGGTGGCGGGGAATTGGCTTATTGGTTGGAGCGCAAAAGTCAGTTTGCGCACTTTGGTGTAAATTTCCCCGTTTTATTGCGGAGAAATTCGGCGATGTGGATTGATAAAGGCTTGACTAAAAAGAGACTAAAATTGGGATTGAGTATTCCAGAAATATTTGGAGAAACAGAAAGCTTAATCAAATTGTTTATCAAAAAAAATGCCCTTGAATCTTTGGATTTTTCTGAGCAAAAAGACCAATTGAAAAACATCTTTGCGGATTATCAAGATGTAGCGCAAAGGATAGATCCGACTTTGACTAAAGCGATTGCCGCCGAGGAAGCCAAGCAACAAAAAGTATTGGATCAATTGGCTGGAAAAATTCATCGCGCAGAAAAACAAAAGCATGAAGTAGCTTTGAATCAACTGCGCGGATTAAAAGAAAAATTATTTCCGGGAAATGGTTTGCAGGAGAGGAAGGAGAACTTTCTTCCTTTTTATCTGAAGCATGGAGATGATTTTATTGGTACGCTCCGCGTTGTTTTCAATCCTTTTGATCCTAGTTTTGTGATTTTGGAAGAAGAGGCTTAAGGGACAATAGGGCTTTAAACATTGAGGCTCTTTAGAAGGAATTAGAAGTCGAAGTTTAGTTTAATACTAAATCTTAAGGTCGAATTTCCAATTTAGAATTAGGAGTGTTGAGAAAAAGAAAAAACGGAAGTTTAATTCTGGATATTAATATTGAATATCGAATCGCCAATGTTAAATAATGATTTTGACGAAAAATCGCGAATTCGTGTAGAGGTATTGGTTCACCAATGATTAATTAAACTAAACCATAGCATTGACCGCCCCAATCGATATTGGCTATTGAATATTCCTTTTCTTATTTTTCGAAACATCCCTATTTTAAGCATTCTCACTCTCTTTCCCCATAATCTCCCAGCAAGTAATAAAAAGCGCTGCCACGATTGGGCCAATA
>CALLVY010000011.1 GCA_938015925.1 uncultured Saprospiraceae bacterium | reverse complement strand
ACCCAAATATTTCCCCCATAATTAGATACGATTTTCTTACAAGTAGCAAGACCAATACCATTACTATTTTCTCCATTCGTGCCTGAAAATAATTCGAAAACTTTGTCTTGCAAATAATCGGGAATACCTAGACCATTGTCTTTAATTTCGAAAGTGATATATTTTTCTTGGGCGAGGTCTTGTGTTGAACTATACGAAATTTGAATTTCAGGAACAGCTTCGCTTCTGTATTTTAAAGTATTATCAATTAGGTTTTGGAACAACTGTCCAATCAAAGATTCGTGTCCTACTATATTTGGTAGGTTATCTTGAATCGAAATGACTGGCTTCATCTCCTCAATTTTACTTTGCAGTCTATTTAAGATTTCCTCTATAAGCTCGCGAGTATTGATGGTAGTCATCGCAGGTAAATCTTGGTCTAACTTCGACAAGGACAACAAGTCGTCAATCATCTTACTCAGATTCGTCATGTTCTTTTTGATAAAACTAACGTACTCTTTATCATCCTCATCCCAATTGTTTTTATGCTTTCGAGAGAGGAGTCCCACAAAATTATTAGTGATTCTAATGGGTGCTTTCAAATCATGTGCAGCTATAGAAGCAAAATTTTGCAACTGCATATTGGTCTCCACTAACCTTGAAGCATAGGCCTCAATTTTATTCTTCTGTTGACCAATAATATTTTTTTGCTGATTCAATTGAGTGTTGGTTTCTCTTACTCTTTCGTTTTCTTTTTGCGTGCTTTTTACATCATTTAAATTCTCATTAGTGGTATGGAATTTTTTGTAATAATTTAATGCAAGGTCAAGCTGATTATTCTTTTCGTAAACGGTAGAGAGTACTTGGTAAATCTCCCGTAGCTTTTTAGTAAGCTTTAATTCTTCCGCAATTGATTTTGCAGTATTTAAAACAGCTATTGCCTTCTCAAAATTTGCTTGTTCTAAATGAACTCTACCCATCAAAATATGGGAAGAAATAGCCGCGTCCCCTAATTTGAAATTTTCTCTGGTCTTTAATGCGTTGGCTAAATATTCTAATGCATCCTCATAGAATTTCATTTTGAAATAGACAATACCCATGTCATGTTGATTCTTGGCAATGAAAGGAACGTTTGCTGCCTTTGATGAATTCTTTTCCGCAAGCTGAAGGTATTTCAAACATTTATTATAATCCCCTAATCCCAAGTAAGCCCTGCCAATTCCATTAAGCGCTCTATTAATCATATCCACATTGCCAGATGATTCACTTAAGGCAAGAAACTTTTTTTGTTGCTTCAACATGGTTTCGTAATTCCCCAACTCCGCATTTATTTCCGCAATATGATATAAAGCTAGATGGTATAGATAGGATGCAAAAGCCTGACTTGGATTTTTATAAAAGTATCCAGTCGTAATATGGAATGCAGCGAGTGCATTTTCCTTTTGACCAAGACTACGGTAGGAAGCACCCTTCACCGCTGAATAGCAGGCTTTGGTAAAATCGTTATTAAAACTGTTTTTAGATTCGTAATCCTCTAGCCTTAAAATGGCTTGCTGGTATTGTCCTTGTCGATAAGTTAGAAATGCATAAACTAAATATAATAAAGGAAGGTCGTCTCCATTTTGTTCCGCAGCAGTTTCAACGCAGGATAGTTTCTCTTTGATTTGTTCAATCTGATTAAATGGGATGTACATAATATTAGGAACAAGCAAATTGGCTACAGCTTCTACTTTATTGGAGCAGAATGAATCGTCAGGAAAGATACGGTCTATTCCTTTTTTGAAATCTGTTTCTTTAATTAGTTTATCCATTGTTGGGTATATTGAGATGTTGTTCTATCCGTAAAAAAATTACATGTAGTATTGGGTATATGGGAAGAGATGAATCCTATTATTAAAACAAGTTTGAGACCAAATTTTCCGATAATGCAAAATCAGGGTGGGGTTGGGGAATTTTTATTTCGGAATTTTCTACTTACTAGAAGGGGCTTGTGTTATAGTCAGAGAGACAATGAATAAGTGCAGCATTCAGAAATGAGATTGGACATATTTTCAATTTTAATGTGAACCAATTCTGGGATTCCCCAACAGGGATTATATGAAATAAAATCTGGTGAATTTTGTTCTGCTCGGTCTTGGTATAGGTTATGAAGAGGTGGTGGGTTTTGTACAGCGTATTAGTTTTTCTATTCTATTTATTCCAAATTTCCCTCCTTCTCACAAACATAAACATTCCGCACAAACCCAGATTTTCCCCGCTTCTCCGCCACACAAAAATCAATCACCTGCAACCCAGATTTAATAATCAACGGTTCAATATCCGAAATAGAAACAATCACCATCCGCTCCACCAATTTCGCCGTAGAGCCAATAATATTCAACATAATTTCATCATCCGAATAGGTATATAAATTATAAGGCAAGTCAACAATCGCTGCATCATAGCTCAACCCCAAATCTTTAATGTCCGAACAATAAACCGTCGCCGTATAATTATAATGCTTCAAATTATTCCGAGCATGTTTACAAGACTTCCAATTGATGTCGCACCCTTCTATCTGAAATCCACTAAAACGCGCCTCCAATAAAACCGTTCCTACACCGCAACAAGCATCTAATAATTGTTTGCTCGTATCTCCTTTGGCCGCAATACTCACCAAGGCTTTCGCAATTTTCATACTGATAGAATTGCTAAAAGAAAAAGGCTTTCGCTTATGGTTATGCCAGTCAGGATTGTTTTTTAATAAAATGCCGAAGTACCAAATATCTTGATAAGTGCAAATGGAGTAAATGATGGAAGGCTTATAATATTCAGGTTCTGCTTCTATAGCGTAGCCAACGTCTCTCGCCTTTTGTAGTCTTTTTTTATTGCCTAAAGTGTCTCCTTCCAACGTCAAGTATTCCACTTTGAATCCATCGGTTCGAATATTTTCTTGCTTAATCTTTTCCAATAATTCGAGATAAGTCGCTGCGATGCAAACGATGTCCAAGCGTGTCCGCATGAACGCCCCAATTGATGGGTCAATTTTGAGATTGGAAAAGAGCAGCTTGTCCTTTTCTTCTTTATCGAAAATTTGGCGAGCTTCTAGCTTTCGCAATTCGTCGTAGTTGTAGTCGGAATTGAAGGTGTAGAGGTATTT
>CALLVY010000010.1 GCA_938015925.1 uncultured Saprospiraceae bacterium | reverse complement strand
GATTGCGCAGATTTTTTACGACTGAACGCCAACGCTGCGAGAAATCTGCGGGACAAAAACAAAAAAAACAGCTCAAAAATAATAAAAAGCTCTCCTAGCCCATCAAAGCATCAACCGCAGCCACCGCTTTTTCAAAACGCGCCTCATAATTCCCAGAGATCAAAACATAATTGATGTTTCTACTTTCCAATTCTTCCTGAATACGGTCAAAATGAAATTGGCGAAGTTTTGGAAATTCTCGGGTACCATCATCTACCCAGGGAATGTCGATATCCAGAAGAAGATGAAGATCATATTTATGTTGGTGATTGTATTGGATAATCCAGGCAGGACATTTTTGATAATAAATTTCACTCCAGATTTGGGTGACGAGGAGATCGGTATCACAAAAGAGCATTTTGTTGGCGCGCTCTGCGGCCTGCTCTTCGAGCCAAAGCTGACCCGCCGCTACATGCGCGATATCGAAGCAATCTTTATCGCCCGTATTGGTTTCCCAATAAGTACGGCCATACTCTTCTACGGAACAGGTTTTATAATGCGCCGCTAGCTTTTTAGAAAGCGTGGACTTCCCAGTAGACTCTGGGCCAGTGAGCACAATTTTTTTGAGATAAAAAGGTCGGACGGCTTGGGGGATGTATTCCCAATTGGCGAAAGGATTATTTCTGATTTTTGTACCAGACACTGGAAAAGTGCTTCGATCCAGGTCCACCAACTGATGTTGGATATTCATCCGCTTAGCCAATTCCTGTCCGTAGTTTTCGGAAGTAAAAACGATGTCAATTCCCTTCGGCATATTTCTGCGAAAAGTATTGGCCCAGATTTCCCAGAAGAAACGATGGTCTTTTGGCTCTTGCGGATTTTCATCGGTAACGTGCAGGACGCGAAGGTCTGGAAAAGTTTTTTTCATCCATTCATAGCGGAGGTATCCGGGAATGGGCTCTGCCTGGATGCTACAGACCATAACGGTCAGTTCATCCACCGCCTTTCTTGCGGTCTCGATCAAGTGCATGTGTCCGCGGTGGAGCGGCATAAATTTACCAAAAACTAAGCCTTTTGTAGTTCCCAATCTTTTTTCCAATTTATCCACCCACTGGTGGCCATGACTAAAAATATAACATAAGTTGCTGCCGATAAATACAATCCTTTATAAATAAAAATTCCTACAAAGAACACATCGGCAATGATCCACAAAATCCAATTTTCCAAAACCTTTCTCGCCAAGAGCATATTAGCAATCAAACTCAAAGCAGTAACAAAGGCATCGAGATGTGGAATAGCTGCATCTGTAAAGCTGTGCAATACATAATACAAACTTCCCCAAATTAATAAAATGATTCCTAACATCGCCCCTCTCTCCTGATTACTCAGCGTCCGAATAGGTACTTCCTCAATGTCTTCTTTTTTTCCATTCAACCAAAACCACCAACCATAAATGCTTTGGAATAAAAAGACCACTTGCAAACCCATATCCCCGTACAATTTATATTGGTAAAACAAAACGAAGTACGCAGAAACACCAATGATCCCCGTAGGCCAGCACCAAATGTTTTTCTTCACCGTCAGCGCAACACAGATCAGGCAAAAGACATTAGCTATAATTTCTACCCAAGACATATTAATAAAGGCATCGACCACAATTTCTATCCAGGACATCTTTTTATTTATTAGTTCAAACGATTTCAATAAAGTGCTAATTTAAAGAATTGACTTCGTTTATAAAACAAACAAAGTATTTTTTATGCTCTTTTCGTCTGCTGGATTCTAAATGGCCAATACATGTTAAAAACTAAAACAGCCTTTTTGTCAGTTCGTTTTTACAAAAACAGCCAATTAGTCACTCGGTTTTTCAAAATGATTCCTTCTTTGGCATAAATCGGCCTCTGGAACAGCTATTGATTAACTATAAATACATTGTCGCAATAACACGAAGGTGCGTCAATACAATTTAAGCATACACCCAATTTTGTGGTGACCAAAATATAAGTCCTAAATCATAAAAATATGAATCTCAAGAATCTAACCATCAAATCACAAGAAGCCGTCCAACGCGCCCAACAAATCGCCATGGAACTTCAACATCAGGCTATTCAACCCGCTCACCTTTTAAAAGGGATTTTGGAAGTAGACAATAGTCTGGCGCCATTTATTTTCAAAAAATTGAGCGTCAATTTCGAGATCATCAAAAAAGCATTGGATAGCATTATTCAATCTTACCCCAAGGTCAGTGGCGGTGCCCAGCACCTTTCTCGCAGCACGGGAGAAGTTTTGCAAAAAGCAAATACTTACCTCAAAACATTTGGGGATGAATTCGTCGCGCTCGAACATTTACTCTTAGCGATCTTAAACGTAAAAGACTCGACCAGTCAAATGCTAAAAGATAGCGGCGTGGATGAAAAGGGATTGACGGCAGCCATTAAAGAATTGCGAAAAGGAAGTACCGTTAATTCTTCCAGTGCCGAAAACAGCTATAATGCCCTTGGCAAATATGCCGTGAACCTCAACGAACGAGCCCGTAATGGAAAACTAGATCCAGTGATTGGTAGAGATGAAGAAATCCGACGAGTGCTCCACATCTTAGCCAGAAGAACCAAAAACAATCCAATTCTCATTGGCCAACCTGGAGTGGGTAAAACGGCGATCATCGAAGGCCTGGCTCACCGAATCATCAATGGAGATATTCCAGAAGATTTGCGCGACAAAGAAGTCTTTTCGCTCGACATGGGGGCACTCATTGCAGGTGCAAAATACCAAGGAGAATTTGAAGAAAGACTCAAAGCAGTCGTCAATGAAGTGATTGCAGCAGAAGGAAAAATATTTCTCTTTATCGATGAAATCCACACCTTGATAGGTGCTGGAAAAGGACAAGGCGCAATGGACGCCGCCAATATCCTCAAACCTGCTTTGGCCAGAGGAGACTTGCGCGCCATCGGTGCCACTACCCTCGATGAGTATCAAAAATATTTTGAAACCGATAAAGCTTTGGAAAGACGATTCCAAAATGTATTGGTAGATGAACCCAGTGAAGAAGATGCCGTTTCGATTTTGCGAGGATTAAAAGATCGCTATGAAGCGCATCATAAAATCAATATCAAAGACGAAGCGATTGTCGCCGCGGTACAATTATCTACGCGCTATATTTCCGATCGTTTTTTACCAGACAAAGCGATTGACCTGATAGATGAAGCGGCGGCTAAATTGCGAATGGAAATGAATTCGATGCCAGAAGAACTCGATGAGATTGAACGCAAAATCAGACAGTTGGAAATCGAAAGAGAAGCCATCAAAAGAGAAAAAGACGAAAGCAAATTGCTTTTGATCGGCGTCGAACTAGCCAACCTCGAAGAACAAGCCAATGAGCTAAGAGCACGCTGGGAAGGAGAACGCGAAGTCGTCCTCGGC
>CALLVY010000009.1 GCA_938015925.1 uncultured Saprospiraceae bacterium | reverse complement strand
TTGAAAGCTGCCTTGGCAGTGATGAAGAAAAACGATGGTGTTGATAGAGCTAAATGGAGCGCTGCAGATGTAAAAACATTTGAAGCAGCTGACGGAAAAGCAGAATACAGCAAATGTGTAGAAATCTCTACCGCAGCATCTATCCGCGAAATGATTCGTCCAGGTTTATTGGCAGTACTAGCTCCTGTGATTGTCGGATTTACTCCTGGCCTTTTGGGCTTAGAAATCGGAAATGTACAAGGAAGTGAACTGGGCGCACAAATGTTGGGTGGTCTTTTAGCTGGAGTTACCGTTTGTGGTGTACTCATGGCAATCTTCCAGTCTAACGCTGGTGGTGCTTGGGATAATGCTAAAAAAATGTTCGAAGAAGGTGTTGAAATCAAAGGCAAGATGTATTACAAAGGATCTGATCCACACAAGGCTACCGTAGTAGGTGACACTGTTGGTGATCCATTTAAAGATACTTCTGGTCCTTCCTTGAATATCTTATTGAAATTGATGTCTGTAGTAGCTTTGGTTATTGCACCGCTCATCTAAACATATCGCTTTTGCGAAAATGTAAAAGCCCTTTACCTTTATACAAAGGCAAAGGGCTTTTTTAAATTTAAATGATAAAACTACTTAGTGCAATCTGTGTTGTATTTAAGAGGTGTAAGAACTTAGTTTGTCGTAAAAAAACGGCAATTTGGTTATTATTTAGTTAAAATATACGTTTGGCAAGATTATCGCCGAACAATAAATGGAAAAATAGGTATATTAATAACGAATAAGTCAACCAGTTTTCCGTTATTAAGGAGTTGATAATGTATTCATTTGAGTTAGAAAAATCAATCATCATGAAATTTAGAGGTCCAGTGTTCTTTTCTATTCTAGTCCTTGGCGTGCTCTTCAGCGCTTTTTATCCTATAAGAACGGTAGATAATGCCGAGAAAGAGTCCTTGTTGATTCAGTATATGCTAGGAGGCCTTGATCAATTGCATTACCAGCCTCAAGATATCAATGACGACTTTTCCGAAAAGGTATACAAAATGTATCTCGACCGAGTAGACGGTGGTCGCCGTTGGTTGACCCAAGAAGACATTGACTTGTTGGAGCCTTATAAATTAAACTTGGACGATCAGGCACAGAAAGGTTCTTTCGAATTTTTCGACCTGGCCATTAAACGATACGATGCTGGTTTTGCTAAATCTCAGAAATACTTTGAAGAGATTCTGGCGCAACCATTTGATCTAAATAAAAAAGAAGTACTCAATGTCGATGTTGAAAATCGCCCTTTTGCGAAAGACGATGCAGAGTTGAAAGAGTACTGGCGCAAGGCGCTAAAGTCAGAAGTATTGAGCCGTGTTTACACTAAAAAGACTGCACAAGACAAAGAGGAAGAAGTGGAAGAAGGGGAAAAGAAAAAAACCTTCGAAGAGTTGGAAGTAGAGGCTCGTAAAGATGTACTCAAGACCTTTACCGACTGGTACGAGCGCATGGCCAAAGAAAGAAGATTGGATCACCTTTCTGATTACCTCAATGCCATCACCGCTACTTACGATCCGCATACCAATTATTTCTTACCTAAAGACAAAGAAAATTTTGACATCAATATGTCTGGTACTTTAGAAGGTATCGGAGCTCGTTTACAAACTGAAGGAGATTATACCAAAGTGTCTAGTATCGTTCCTGGCGGTCCTGCCTGGAAAGGAAAAGAATTAGAAGCGGATGATCGAATTTTTAAAGTTGCTCAAGATGAGGAAGATGCAGTAGATGTTACTGGATTCCGAATTGACGATGTCGTAAAATTGATTCGTGGTAAAAAAGGAACCATCGTAAAATTGACCGTCAAAAAAATCGATGGAGAAACTAAAGTCGTTTCGATTACCAGAGATGTCGTTATGTTGGATGAAGGATATGCCAAGTCCGTAATTATCAGTAAGCCGGATGTAGTAGAGAATGTAGGATACATCAATCTACCTCGTTTCTATGCAGACTTTAATCGCCGTGGCGGTCGCAACTGTTCTGCAGATGTAGGAGCAGAGATTAAAAAACTAAAAGATCAAAATGTAGAAAGCATTATCCTTGATCTTCGAAATAATGGTGGAGGTTCGCTCCGCGACGTAGTGAAAATGTCTGGATTCTTTATCGAAGAAGGACCAATCGTACAGGTAAAAGCAAGAGACCGCAAACCACAAATTTTAGAAGACAACGATACGCGCGTTCAGTTTGATGGCAAACTAATCGTACTCGTTAATTCTTATTCGGCTTCCGCCTCAGAAATTTTGGCTGCTGCTCTACAAGATTACGGTCGTGCGGTAATTGTAGGAACTTCAAAATCTACTTTTGGTAAAGGAACGGTACAACGTTTCTTCGACCTCGATAGCGGTATCCCTGGCAACAGTGATATCAAACCACTCGGAGAAGTAAAAGTTACCATTCAGAAATTCTACCGAGTCGATGGTGGTTCTACTCAGCTAAGAGGAGTAAGACCAGATATCATTCTTCCAGACCGTTTTTACGAATTGGAGACTGGAGAGCAAGAAGAAGATTATGCAATGCCTTGGACCGAAATCCCAGAAGTGGATTACAGTCAAAGCGTTTATAAAGTCAAAGACCTAAAAGGATTGGCTGCCAAAAGTGCGGAACGGGTCAATAAGCACGAAACTTTCTCTTTGATTCGAGATGAGGCCAGACGTTTGAAAAAACAAAGAGATGATAATGAATTGGCTTTGGACTTCGATTCTTATGCTGCGGAAAGAGAATTACGGAAAGAAGAATCTAAAAAATACAAAGATATCCTACAGCCGATTGAAGACATGGTCATCTCTAACCTGGAAGTAGATTTGGTAGATATCAAATCGGATGAATCCAAAGAAGCGCGTAACGAAGAGTGGTTGAAAAATATGCAGAAAGATGTTTATCTTGAAGAGGCATTGTATATTCTTTCGGATATGTAAACGAACGATCCCCGCAGGGGTCAAGTGCGACAGCGCTTGAAGAGAGAGCACCGCGAAAGCGGACGGGAGGTAACTTTATCCACCCAGTTAAAAAAACAAACAGGGCTTTCCATTCATTGGAAGGCCCTGTTTGTTTGGAGTAGCCTCAATGAATAAGTCTTCATAAAATCCATGGTAAACTTTATTCAATAGCATTTTCAGGCATCACCTAAATCTAAAGCACTATCTTTACCCCTCACTTAATATTAAGCAACCTGTGAATTACCTGACTTTAGAAAATGTAAGCAAGACCTATGGCGATAAAACGCTGTTTAATAGAATTTCTTTCCGGATTGGAAAAGGAGAGAAAGTAGCATTGGTCGCTCGTAACGGAACGGGTAAGACCACCTTACTGAGAATGCTGGCTGGAGAAGAAGCCGTAGAAGGAGAAAATAGTACGATGTTTCTGTCTAAAGGAATTAGAATCGGCTACTTGCGCCAAGACCCTGATTTTGATTTGAGTCATAGTGTATTGGAAGCTATTTTTAATTCAGATAATGATCAGGTGCGTGCTACGCGCGACTACGAACACTGCATGCTCCATCCCGAAAATGCAGAGGCACTACAGGCAGCCCTAAGCCGCATGGACGATCTCAAAGCATGGGATGTAGAAGCTCGGATCAAAGAAATCCTTTCCAGATTAAGTATTGGTAAACTCGATCAAAATGTAAGTCAACTCTCTGGAGGTCAACTCAAGCGTTTGGCCTTAGCCCGAATCCTCATCGAAGAACCTGAATTTTTGATTCTCGATGAACCTACGAATCACCTGGATTTGGATATGATCGAGTGGTTGGAAAAATATTTGCAAAGAGCTTCTTTGACCGTATTTATGGTGACGCATGATCGTTACTTCTTGGAGCGAGTTTGCAATCGAATCGTCGAGTTGGATGACAATCGACTTTTTACTTATCGCGGAAGTTATTCCAATTTTTTAGAGAAAAAAGCTTCCAGAGAACTGAATGAAGCTTCGGCTTTGGATAAAGACAAAAAGCTCTTTAAAAGAGAATTGGAATGGGTTCGCAGAATGCCACAAGCACGAGGGACTAAGGCTAAGTCACGGGTAGATGATTTTCATGAAATCAAAGAAAGAGCTTCTAAGGTAAGAGCAGATGATAAAGTTCAGTTGGCTTTAAAAACAACGCGGATGGGGAGCAAAATCCTGGAAGCGCATCATATCCACAAAAGCTATGATGGCGTCAAAATGATTGACGATTTTTTCTATAAGTTTAAGAAAAAAGAAAGGGTCGGAATCGTGGGGCCTAACGGAGTTGGGAAAACCACTTTCCTAAAAGTACTGACCAAGGAAATTCGCCCAGATGCCGGTAAAGTAATATTGGGAGATACCGTTGTTTTTGGTTATTA
Organism: uncultured Saprospiraceae bacterium; assembly: GCA_938015925.1. Lineage (GTDB taxonomy): Bacteria > Bacteroidota > Bacteroidia > Chitinophagales > Saprospiraceae > CALLVY01. The sequence continues at coordinate 7,459 of CALLVY010000009.1, read as the reverse complement.
CACGCAATCTGGAATTCAACTGAAAGAAGATAAAAGAGTGATTGATGTCGTCAGAGATATCGCAGATTATATTCCTTTAGAAAAAGGATTCAAAATTTCTGCTTCGCAAATGTTGGAGCGCTTTTTATTCGAACCCAAGCACCAGCAAGTCTATGTATCTCAGCTCAGTGGAGGCGAACGCCGCCGATTGCATTTGCTGACGATCTTGATGGCCAATCCCAACTTCTTGATTCTCGATGAGCCAACCAATGATCTGGATATTGTAACCCTCAATGTACTGGAAGAGTTTTTACTGGATTTTCCTGGCTGTCTGATCGTCGTTTCGCACGATCGTTACTTTATGGATAAAATCGTAGATCACCTGTTTATTTTTCAGGGAGATGGCAAAATCAAAGATTACAACGGAAATTACTCCGACTATCGGGACGAAAAACGTCGGGAAGAATTGGAAGCACAGCGAGCAAATCGAGATATTCGCAAAAAAGCAGAAAAAGTAGCCAATGCATTAGAGGAGAAAAAGCCGTCCGAAGGCATGACTTATGAACAACGGAAGGAGTTTAAGCGTTTAGAAAAGACAATCTCTAAACTGGAGGAAAAAAAGAAAGAACTCATTGCTAGTTTTAATGATCCCAATCTTAGTCCTGAGGCAATCGAAAAACTATCTATCGAATTGGGGGAATTAAATAATAGCATAGAGGAAAAGGAAATGAAGTGGATGGAATTAGCAGAATTGGAATGACCAAGTGATCTAAAATAAAATACTTCAATTATTAATTCTTTATCTTTATAGCATTATGGAAGGAAAAAATGAAGCGGCCATTGACGAGACTTTGGTCGAAAAACTGGAAAGAATAGCTTTCATCCTAAAGACGGTAGCTCATCCGATGCGTCTGGGAATCGTTTATTTGCTAGAGCAACACCCGCATCTGTCGGTAAGCGATATTTGTGAAAAACTAGGTTCAGAACAATCATTGACCTCTCATCATTTGCAAAACATGCGCCTCAAAGGCATTCTTAGCGTCAAGCGGAATGGACGAAGCATGATGTATTCCTTAAAAGAAAGAGACGTTTCTCTGATTATTGAGTGTCTCGAAAACTGTAATTGTAATATGTGATTCTAGGTTTGGAAAAGGAAGGAAGTCTTTTAGCATATTTAAGTTTAAATGCCCCAAATGCCACGAAGGCAATCTTTTTGAATCCGAAACCTGGCCCTTCCAAAAGCCTTTTGATAGGTAGGATCCTTGTCTTCATTGCAACGAAAACTATATGCCAGAGCCTGGATCTTATTATGGCTCTATGTTTCTTTCCTAGATTGTTTCTGCTCTATTTTGCCTAAGTTTTCTATTCTTCTTTCATTGGGGATTTAAATGGAGTACTGGATCATCTTTTACCTTAGTCTTCCTTGTTATTGCTATCTTCTTGGTTTGTTTTTTCGCTTTTCCAGAGCTTTATGGATAAATTTTGTTGTCCATTACGACCCGCTAAAAGGATAGAAGAGGCTTCCTTTTTTCTTCCTTCTAATTTTTTCCCCAAATTTTACAACAAAAGATAATTAGTGCCTGTTTAGGTCTACATGTAAATATATGAACGAATTTTCATGTGTTTCTACAGGTAATTCCTTTTAGAAGGGATTATTTCTTATTTTGCAGCCGATTTTCCAATAAAATTAAGAAAAATGATCATCGAACAATTATACACTGGCTGTCTCGCTCAAGGAGCTTACTACATAGAAAGTGATGGAGAAGTAGCCATTATAGATCCTTTGCGCGAAACAGACCCCTACCTGAAAAAGGCAGAAAGCAATGATGCAAAGATCAAATATATCTTCGAAACTCATTTTCACGCTGATTTTGTTTCTGGGCATCTTGACTTGGCAAAAAAAGCCAATGCTAAAATTATTTATGGCCCCAATGCAGATACGGCCTATGAAAAGCACTTGGCAAAAGACGGAGAAGAATTTCAATTAGGAAAAGTGACCATTCGAGTCTTACATACGCCTGGGCACACACCGGAAAGTACGACTTACCTCCTATTGGATGAAGCAGGGAAAGAGCATGCGATTTTTACAGGCGATACGCTTTTTATTGGAGATGTAGGTCGACCAGATCTGGCACAGAAAAAGGAAGGATTGACCAAAGAGGATTTGGCCGGTTGGTTGTTTGATAGTTTGAGAGAAAAGATAATGCCCTTGTCGGATGAGGTATTGGTTTATCCGGCTCATGGAGCTGGTTCTGCCTGCGGTAAAAATATGGCCAAAGAAACCTGGGATACCCTGGGGAATCAAAAAGAAACCAACTATGCTTTGCGAGCCGACATGACTCGGGAAGAATTTATCAAAGAAGTTACCGATGGCTTAATGCCTCCCCCACAATATTTTTCTAAAAATGCCCAGCTCAATAAAAAAGGCTACGACAATATAGATGAGGTCATGAAAAGAGGCGCTCAAGCACTTTCACCGAGAGCTTTCGAAGCAGCGGCCAATGAAAACCAAGCACTATTGCTCGACGTAAGAGACAAGGCTACTTTCGCGGAAGGCTTTATTCCTAATTCTATTTTTATTGGAATCGACGGAAGCTTTGCGCCTTGGGTAGGAGCATTGGTTAGGGATTTGATGCAGCCCATTTTACTCATTGCGCCAGTAGGTAGAGAAGAAGAAGCGGTCCGGCGATTGGCAAGAGTAGGTTATGACAATACCATCGGTTATCTGGAAGGTGGTTTTGCTTCCTGGGTAGCAGAGGGCCGAGAAGTAGATCGTTTTGATACGATCGATCTACCGACGTTCGAAGCACGTTACCAAGCAGATTCGAAAATGGCTATTTTGGATGTTCGAAAACCTGGAGAGTTTGCTGCAGAGCATATCGAAACGGCACAAAGCTTTCCATTAGATTTTATCAATGAAAAAATGAGCGAAGTGTCTCCTGATAAAAAATATCATTTGCATTGCCGCAGTGGATACCGTTCTACTGTAGCCGCCTCGATTCTAAAAGCTAGAGGATTTGAAAACGTAATAGATGTGATTGTTCCTTTTGATGACATTAGTCAGTCTAAAATTCCTACTGGCGATTTCGTTTGCCCAAGCACGAAGGTCAAAAAATAATCATTCACAAGCCATCAAAGAAAAGAAGGCTTGTAAAGATGGATTACATTTGTGTTCCACCAAGTAGGAGATCTAAAATCTTCCTTGGCCACCCCGAATACAGAAAAGTCTAAGTAAGAGAATAATATTATTTCCAGTAAACTCTGATTTTGTTTAACAAAACATCTGTCGCCAAAATATTTCCATTCCTCAACTGGTTGCCAATGGTCAACCGCCAGAGTTTGGTAGCCGATTTTATTGCTGGAATTACTGGAGCAGTGATCGTTCTTCCACAAGGAGTAGCTTTTGCTATGATCGCTGGAATGCCGCCCATCTATGGCCTGTATACGGCGATGATCACACCCGTTATAGCCGCACTTTTTGGTTCTTCCTGGCATTTGATTTCTGGTCCTACGACCGCTATTTCGATTGTTGTCTTTGCGGCGATCAGCCAGTTTGCAGAACCAGGAAGTCCGGATTTTATTCGTCTCGCTTTGACGATGACCCTAATGGCTGGACTGATTCAGTTTGTGATGGGTTTAGCGCGGATGGGAACGCTGGTCAATTTTGTTTCTCATACAGTTATCGTTGGCTTTACTGCCGGAGCTGGATTATTAATTGCGGTCAAGCAATTGAAATATGTATTGGGTATTGAGGTAGCCACGGGAAGTTCATTTACTGAAACTTTGGTAGAAATATTTGGCCAGCTAGGAGCGATTAATTGGATGGTGTTTGCGGTGGCAATAAGTACCTTGCTAGTCGCATTGCTGTCAAAAAAGATATCTCCTCGAATTCCTTATATGATCGTAGCCATGATCGTGGGAAGTATTCTGGCGATCAAGCTCGGCGGAGCACGCGTAGGAATCGAAACCATTGGCGAAATGCCTTCGGGTCTCCCTCCTTTTTCTGTTCCTGATTTTAGTGAAACAACACTTCGCCAATTATTTCCCAATGCCTTTGCAGTAGCCTTACTAGGTTTGATCGAAGCTGTAGCGATAGCCCGGGCCATTGGTACCAAGACGCATCAAAGAATCGATGGCAACCAAGAGTTTATCGGACAAGGATTGTCGAATATAGTGGGTAGCTTTTTTTCCAGTTATGCCGGGTCAGGATCTTTTACTCGCTCAGGAATCAATCATCAAGCAGGAGCGGTAACGCCAATGGCTGCTATTTTTGCGGCCATTATTTTGGTTTTGATTTTATTATTTATTGCACCTTGGACTGCTTATTTGCCGATACCGGCAATGGGCGGAATTATTCTTTTGGTAGCTTATAATTTGATCGACTTTCATCACATCTCCACTATATTGAAATCGAGCAAAAGAGAGTCAGCGGTTTTGCTTATTACCATGTTGTCGACTCTCTTCCTCGATTTGGAATTTGCGATCTATATCGGTATTTTATTGTCGCTCTTTTTCTATTTGGAAAAAACATCTAAGCCACATATCGCAGTGATGTCTCCTGATCCAGGGAAAACGAGACGACGGTTTACTTATATTATTAGGAATAAAGAATTAAAGCAATGTCCACAACTTAAAATTGCGAGAATAGATGGATCCATTTACTTTGGAGCCATTGATCATATTTCTGCCTTTTTTAGTGAACTCTACGAAGGAGAAGAGAAGAATGTTTTGGTCGTTTGTAATGGCGTTAATTTTATTGATTTGGCAGGTGCCGAATGGTTGGCCATTGAAGCTGCTCGCTGGAAAGAAAAAGGCGGAACTTTGTATTTTAGTGGTTTGAAAAGAGTGTCTCAAGATATTTTGATCAGCGGTGGATTTAAAAAGAATATAGGAGAAGAACTTTTTTATAGATCGAAAAAAGAAGCGGTAGTATCTATCTATAAAAACCTGGATAAAGAAATTTGTAAAACTTGTACCGCTCGGATATTTTTAGAATGCGAAGTCGAAGGTACCAAGCTTAACTAAACTTAAAACTCGATGTAATGAAAGAGAAAAAACAGGTGTATACCTGGAGCCTCCTTTTTCTAGCAATTGCCTTACTTACTCAGAGTAATCTGTTATTTGAGTTTTCCTCTTCCCCTTGGTTATTGGGCTTTCCAAAATGGTTGTGGTTTATGATTGGGGTACATCTCCTCTTTGTTGCTTGTCTTTATTTTTTTATACAAAAATTTAAAGACGATTAAACCAGCATCATGATTTACCTCATCCTAACGCTCTATTTGGTCTTTACTTTTTGGGGAAGCTTAGTCGGTTTCCGCCCCAATAATAATACGCCCGAATCTTATTTCCTGGCCAATCGAGGGCTTAAGACACTTGCCTTATTTTTTACCATCCTGGCCACAAATTTTAGTGCCTTCTTTTTCTTGGGTTTTGCTGGAGAGGCGTATCGCATCGGGTATGCACATTATACCATCATGGCATTGGGAACTGGCCTGGCGGGACTGTCTATTTACCTAGTAGGTTCGAAGGCTTGGAAGTGGGGAAAAGAAAGAGGCTATATTACTCCAGCGGAATTGATTTATGATCGTACAGGAAGTAGGGCTTTGTCTTATTTGTTTGCGGGAGTAATGGTTGTTTTTACCATGCCCTATTTGGCGCTCCAAATTATCGGCGGCGGCTATATTTTAGAAAATCTGACCAATGGAGAAATTCCCTATCTCTTCGGAGTGTTTTTATTGACCGTTTTTACGATCGCTTATGTTTTGCTGGGAGGAATGGCGAGTGTGGCCAAAACCGATTTGAAACAAGGAATGCTAATGATTCTTTTTATGCTCTTGGCGGTAGTTGTTGTAAGTGTACAACTAGGAGGAATCGCTACCGCAAATGAATTGGTTTACAATTTAGATCCGACCCTTTTTTCCATAGAAGGAAAAGATGGATATTACACGCCACAAAAATGGTTTAGCTTATTATTCTTTTGGTTTTTTTGTATCCCGATGTTTCCCCAATTGTTTATTCGTTTTTATGTCGCGAGTGATTTGGTACACCTAAAAAAGACCGTCATTTTCTATGCCTTGATTCCAGTAGTTATTTCTATTCTGCCAGTGATCATTGGTGTCTGGGGGCATCTTTCTTTTCCTGGATTGGAAGGGAAAGCCGCAGATCAAATTTTACCAATGATGCTTCTCGAGCACAGCACAGATTGGTTTGCGGCTTTGGTAATGACGGGGGCTTTAGCAGCGTTTATGTCCACTTTGGATTCTCAACTTTTAGCCTTGAGTACGATTCTAACCCGAGACTTTTATTTGCCGATCACCAAGGCAAAAATTTCATTTCCACAAGAGGTAGCTATTGGACGAATCTTTGTCGGACTACTCGCATTGATCGGTTTGATTTTAGCGATCAATCCCTTTGATACAATTTTTGATATGGGGAAAATTGCCTTTGCAGGTTTGGCTATTCTATTTCCTGTGACGATTGCGGTTACCCGCTTTGGAGGGATCAATCCGAGCTATGGCATTGGTTCGATTATCGTTGGCTTATTTGCTTTGCTAGGATTTTATTATCAATTTTTACCCGCTGCTTGGTTGATGGGCTTTGAGGCTTATGTTATCATTATGGTGATTTGTTTTTTGATCGTTTTTGTCGGAGTGTGGCGAAAGCCTGCTCAGGAAATTGAAAACAAAAGGATATAGATTAGAGTGGTTTAGTTAAAAAAAAAAGACATTGCCAATCGACAATGTCTTTTTTGCTTTTTAGCAAAGCAATAGATTTCAGGAAAATTATTCTCCTTTCAATGCTTTGATTTTATCTTCTAGTTCAAACTCATCGCCAGGATTGTATCCGCTGTGAGAGTAAACGATTTTTCCTTCTTGGTCAATGAGAAAGGTCATTGGTACCGTTTGGAAATTTAAAGCTCTTTTCAAATCTTCATTGGCATCTGAGAGAATAGTGTATTCCCATCCTTTGGTTTCTACGATAGGTTTTACTTTAGGAAGGTTTCTAGCATTGTCAATAGTGATGGCTACCAATTCCATGTCAAACTCTTCTTGCCATTCTTCATAGTATTCTGCAATAGCATCCAATTCTCTTTTACAAGGAGAACACCAAGTTGCCCAAAAACTTAATACCGTAATTTTTCCATTAGTGGAGTAATCTTGAATATTGATCGTTTGTCCATCAAGAGTTTTGATGCTAACATCAGGAAGAGAATTTTGCGCCTGTAGCGTAAATGAAAAAAGTAAGGCGAAAGCAAGTGGAAAAAATTTCATATTTCGAATTAGTTTAATTGGTTGCTATAAAAAAAAGTAATGAAGATGACTTTTAGGACGTCTAATTACACAGAATCTAAAAAAGAGTATAATTTTGGGGGATACAAAGACAAATTATTTAAAATTTTACTTTAAAGCTGGTCAACTTTGTGCTTTAACGTATCTTTAACCACTCAGGAAATTCCCGCTAATTAATTGACCCCTTACTA
>CALLVY010000008.1 GCA_938015925.1 uncultured Saprospiraceae bacterium | reverse complement strand
AGAGCAGATTGAATCAATGGGTGCTTTGGGTTGAGAAAAGGCCTTATCTCCCCTATTGATATACAGGGTATTACGACCTTCTCCTTCTTCTTTTACTCCATAGTCAACTTGGTTGTGCATCCCATCTTTCAGGTCGCCCATATAATAAGGCGGAATGTTCGTTTCCACATAAGCTTTTCCTTTCTCTCCTCTCCCAATATTCTCTCCTGGCGGATAGATCTTTATGCCCAAGCCCGGTACGGTATGAGGCATTCCGAAATGGTGATTCAGCACCAAAAGATCGACCAATCCATCGCCATTAAAGTCACCGGCAGCAGCACCAAATCCAATTCTGCCTGGACCAAAAGGATCATCGCTTACGGCCTTGCGAGGAAGGTATTTATTTTCAATCATTAACTCCTCCTCAACAAAGTTCTGGTCATTCTTTTCCTTCATCAATTCCGGGACGGTTTGATAGATTGGTTCTCCCTTTTCATCATTGCCCATATTGAGATAGAGCACATTGGGTTTGGCATCCTGTGGCAAGTTCAAATCTAAGACACCTTGCGCATTATTCTTCTTTGCCAAAGGCCTTCCGGTGTGTACAAAATACAAATCTAAACGGCCATCATTATTGGCATCAAAGATGGCCAAGCCTCTCATCAAAACGGCATTATTACCTTTGGCAGGACTACCTAATTTTTCTCCAATTTGCTTGAAGGGTTGAATCGATTTATCCAACTCTATTTTAGCATTTCCAGGAGTAAAAAAATCTTGATTCTCTTTGCTTTCCTCCAAGTCCATTCCGAGTCTTTGCTGGAATAGTCCAGTAGCAATGTTTTTAGAATCAGCTCCCATCCAGCGACCAATAATCGTTGGGGTCAAGAAGCCAAGGAGTAATAATAAAACCAAAACAGATACAACTATTCTAGACTTCTTTTTCATGTTTAATGTTTGGGTTAGAACTTTCTTTTAAATTAAATCTCCTTTCTACTTATTAGAAGAAGCCTTTTTTATAGCACATTAGAATCTTGATAAACTTCGTAAATGGGAGGCTGATATTCCAGGCTTGCTTTTCTAATTCGTTCTGCCAAGTCTCCTTCCAGAAGAATTTCAAACTCCATTAAATCGACTATGCGTTCATAGGAAACAATAGTCATTCTTAAGAACATTTTTCCTTCTTTAAAAAACGGCCGGAGGAAGATTTGCTCATATCCAATTTCATGGTTATTGACTAGCAAGTCTTGTCCGCCTTTATGTTCGATCAAATAAGCATAATGCGGAAAAGGACCTTCTTCTAAGCGGAGGAAACGCCTCTCAACGGGCTCCGATGCATTCCACACCCCAGCTCCAAAAGCAGGGATTTTATAATCTTCGCTGAGCACTAATAATTGAATCGGAATATTCCCAACCAGAATAGACTGGGTATTTTCACGATTAAACAATTCTATTTCCAAGTAGCCATACTGGCCATATTTGTCGTGTTTCCCACCATAGGAAGTTTTCGGTTCAACGGTGGAGAAGGTCACTTTTCCCCATTGCTTGTTGTAAGGGATATTCATTCTTTTCTGGGCATGGTAAACACCTGGAGGGATAAAAGAATGTAGACTAAAAACATCTCCTTGTTGTAATTCCGAAAATTGTTGAACTGATTTTTTCTCCTCTCCTCTGAGAATTTCGTAGAAACCACGTTGCACTTTTCTGCGAGAATCCTGGGAGGAATAAGCACCTAATTTTTTGTCTAGCACCAGGTGCGCTGTAGAATTAAAAAGATCTTTTAAATGAGTTCGCAATCTATCCAATTCAAGAGGAATATTAGAAAAACGCCCTTGCCCTTCCAGAAAAGAATCGAGTTCTTTTTCAGCATTTTCAATTCCATTATTCTCTTTTAGAATTCGATAATAATCTGCTTTGGGTAGGGTAAACCAGCTGTGATAAATCTCCCCTACCGCATCGCTTGCATTCAATTCCCAAAGCCCTGGGTTCAAGCAATTATTGATCAATGAAATTCGCTTTGGCAGGACTTGTGGATTGGGACGAATCTCTCCATTTAAAAATTCATATTCGCCCTTTTCATTAAACAATTCATCGCTGCAATTGAAATAAGCAAAACGAGCGTTCTTTTCTTGAAAGCTCATAGAAATTCCACTTCTGGCAAATTCTGCTAAAAGTAGGTTTGCCTTATCAAAAGCATCAATTCTCTTAGCGTGGAGATAAGGTAAATAAGGGACTAAAAATCGACTATCAATATGGTGTAAAAAGATTTGTTGCTTCTTATTTCCTAAGCTTAATGTTATTCTTTTGGTATCTGGAAAATAATCGAAACTAAGCTTAGGAAAATTGCGTAAAATGGAATGGTATCTATTTATCGATTGGGTACCAGCGTTTAATACTTTATCCTCAGAAATTTTTTCTTCTTGATCTAATAGGGGTACCAACTGAACGGAAAAAACAGGCTCTTCGCGACCACAAGCAAATAGAAGAAGCAATATGCTACAGACTACAACATCAAGGATGCTCAAGCTATAAGGTTTCCTTTTCATTTTATTTTGGTTATTCTCCGTCTCAGGCAAGAATGAATTAGTTCTCAATCACTGGGATCAAATATATCCTCTTTATTCTCCACTTACCTAGCCAAACTGCTATATATTAAGCTTTTAACTTAACTGTCCATCACTTGTCCGAGTGCCAAAAAAATTAAAAAATCCTACCTTTAGCATACTTAGTTCCTCCCCCATTTTCCTACGCATGGCTTTATTTTTGTATACATTTTGTACAGGTCAATAAAACTGTTGTATGAAAAAAAATTCTCTTCTGACTTTGGGGCTCTACTTCTCCTTTTGGAACCTGTTTTTCTTTTGGAGTTTGCTTTTCCTGCCCATTGCATTGTTTGGTCAAACGAAGGCGGAATGCGAAACCATTCTTTTTATTGATGAGGATGGTACTAGTTATAAAAAATATGTGGACATCCGTACCGACAATGCTAGTTCTAATCCTATAATCTTCAATAGCATCAAAAAAGGGAAAGACCCGAAGCAAACCTATCTTTATATAAATCCCAAAGATTACCAATTTAAAGTCATCCCTAACAAATCCTATAACCTGATGGTTTTTGAAGGAAACTCCTATTCTTTTATGGAAAAAGGAAATATGATGGATGACGGAGAAATAAAACTGCAAAAAGGCACTTTTACCTTTTCCAATTTTTCAAAGGAAGAATCTTCTGGCTACTTTGGGTATTACTGGCAAAGTGGGATTTTTAAGAAATTTTCCTTCACCTGGATTTTCCCTCCCAACTTCCGCGTTCTAGAAAAGAACTGTAACCAGAAAGGAGAATGGGTACTCCAAAATAATACTTTGACTTTTTATGGCGAAGACATCAACAACATCGTTTTCGACATCCAATACAGCAAAAGCATCAATACCAATATTCCCTCCTTTAAAGGAAGAGATGTGGACATTATTGACACCCTTTCCCTGAAAAGCGAAGACATCAGCATTGAGGTCTGGGACAACAATCAGGAAGATGGTGATATCATCTCTTTGAGTTTGAATGGAGAATATTTATGTAAAAACCTGGAAGTCAAAAAAGAAAAAGTACAATTTAAGATCCCCAATTTACAAGGTAAAAATCTGCTAATCCTGCATGCAGAAAACCTTGGTAGCATTCCCCCTAATACTGCGGCTTTGCGAATTGTATCTGGAAACGAGACCAAAGAAGTCGTATTGAATTCCGATCAAGGAAAAAGTGAAGCCATTCAAATTTTAATCGACCCCTAATCGCCTAAACACCTAATTAGAGTAAACTTCCTTATTTTTTTGTCTCCTTATCATACAGTTCTATCTTTGTTGAAACAATACCCCACAAGATATTATGTATATCAAGAAGAATTTTAGCCTCAAGAATATTCTCCTCTTTTCTGGAGGACACCTTATCTGGATCACTTTATGGGCCCTATTGGTGGCGGTCATCCATCATTTCGTACATTCAGATTTGCTGCATATTCCCTGGCTGCCTGTATCCGTCATTGGTACCGCCGTTGCCTTCTATATTGGTTTTAAAAACAATAGTGCCTATGATCGGCTTTGGGAAGCCAGGAAAATCTGGGGAGCCATCATTAACAGTAGTCGGATGTGGGGCGCGACCTTAAGGGCTTATGTGGGCAACCAATTTACAGAGGTCGATGAAAAGGAAGAAGAACTGCAACGAATCCATACCCGTATGTTGCGACGCCACATCGCCTGGTTATATGCCTTGCGCAGTCAATTGCTTATTCCTACTCCTTGGGAACATATTTCTCAAAGCAAACACATCAAAAAAACGATAGAGAGAAGGATGAAACGCCTTGGCCTGGGATTGTCCAATAGCGATGGGGTCACAGAGAAAGAGCTCAAAGACCACTTGTCGCCAGAAGAAATGAAGGTCTTGATTGAATATCCCAACACCGCTACTCATATCATTGATCAACAAAGTAAAGATTTGGCGGAGCTGCGCAAAAGAAACCTGATTGATGATTTTCGACACATGGAATTGCAAAATTTATTGAATGATTTCTATACCCATCAAGGGAAGTGTGAGCGGATCAAAAAATTTCCATTGCCAAGACAGTATGGTAGTATGAGCTTTGTGTTTGTCGGTATTTTTATTTTTCTTTTGCCTTGGGCGATGATTACCCAATTTGAATCCATTGGTCAATATGGTGCTTGGGTATCTATTCCATTTACCGTTTTGATTAGTTGGGTTTATCTAATGATGGAATTGGTAGGTGATTATTCTGAAAATCCTTTTGAAGGCTTAGGAAATGATATTCCAATGTTGTCACTTATTCGAGTGATTGAAATCGACTTGTTGGGAATGCTCGGCGAGGAAGACATTCCCAAACCGATCCAACCGATTAATGATATCTTAATGTAAACCCAGATCTTTTTTGATGAAAAAATTACTTAAAGATATTCGTTCTTGCACTGTTTGCGCCGAATTCTTAGAAGCAGGTTGTAGACCCGTGGTGAGCTTTCATCCTAGTAGTAAGATCATGGTGATTGGCCAGGCTCCAGGCCGTAGGGTTCACCAATCTGGTATTCCATGGGATGATAAAAGCGGGGAAAATCTACGCGCATGGATGGACATAGATTCCGATACCTTTTATGATGCTTCTAAGATTGCCATTGTACCGATGGGCTTTTGTTATCCAGGAACAGGGAAATCTGGTGACTTGGCTCCCCGTAAAGAATGCGCTCCCTTATGGCATGGCCCCATTTGGGAAAAATTAGAAGACGTCAAATTGACGCTTTTAATTGGAAAATATGCTCAAGATTATTATCTTAAAAAACAGAAGCAAAAAAATCTAACTCAGACGGTTCAGCGTTTTCAAAGTTATTTGCCCCAATTCTTACCACTTCCCCATCCTTCTCCAAGAAATAATATTTGGATGAAAAAAAACCCTTGGTTTAAGGAAGAGGTTTTACCGTTTTTAAAAGAAGAGGTTCGACGTTGTTTAGATTAAAGCTGATTTGCTGTTCTGTATCTGTAGTGTTCAGATAAAATAAAAAAGGAAATATTCAATAGCGAATATCGATTGGGGCGATCAATGCAATGGTTTAGTTTAATTAATCATTGATGAACCAATACTTCTCCACGAATTCGCGATTTTTCGTCAAAATCATTATTCAAAATTGGCGATTCGATATTCAAATTCAGAATTAAACTTCCGCCTTCTTCTTTTCTGAACGGTCCTAATTCTGTATTCTGTGTTCTGTCAAAACTAGAGACTATGAAAAAACTACTTTTTTTCTACTTCCTTTCTTTTACCTTACTCTCTACTGTAAAAGCACAACTTAGTATCCCTTTTCCCAATGCCTCTTTTGAAGAAAACCATGCACCGAGTAGTACTCCCCGAGGTTGGTTTAATTGTATTTTTGATGGACAAAGTAATATTGATATTCACGGTAAAAATACCTTGTATTACGATGTAGAGGAAGAAGCTTATGAAGGAGAAAACTTTATCGGAATGGTCACCCGAGCCACTGGAACTTTCGAAACCCTTGGTTGTCGCTTACCAAGAAAAATAACGGCTGGGCAAACCTATTTCCTAAAATTCCACACCAATCGCTCTACAACTTACCACTGCAATACTTCTACCACAAAAAGAGAATTTGCCTATTTCAATAGTCCTGTACAGGTTTATATTTATGGTGGAGGCGATGATTGTACAATGGAAGAAATCCTAGCGATTACTCCTAGCAATGAAGCGAATGGATGGCAAAAACAAGGTCTTGTTTTAAAGCCTTCAAAGGATTTTAGTCATATTTTCTTTTCGGCCTATTATCCAGATCCAGAAAACCCTGGCAATGGCAATGTACTCATTGACAAAATAGAACCCTTGGATATTTACACCGATACCATTCGTTACCAAGCCCTATGTCTTAATGGAGAATACATCTGTACTTTAGACAAACAAACCCTCACTCCTCCTCAACTTAAAGATGCCATTTTACAGTACAATAAAAAGATCCTTGCTTCAAACAGTTCTGATGTACGTCTGAGTACTATTGAATACAATGTTTCCTTGATCCATCAAATGAAAGACAAGTTGAGCAAAAAAGGAGTCCTTGAATACCTCTTCAATGAAAAAAGCAAAGTTCAAAAAGCAGAACTACAAGCCCTCCACCAAATTGGTGCCCTACTCGAATGGGAAACCCTCTCCAGAGGCCTAGAAATTCACCTACGTGGCAAAAGAGAAACCATCAATGAAGTAGATCAACTTTTTTTCGAGCAAATCTCTGAAACCTTCTTAGAGATCAATCAAATAGACCAACGATTGAATGATTACATCTGGCGCAACAAATTCTCCATCCTCAATAGTTTTGGCCGCTGTATCCACTAAAATCAAATGGACAAACACCTGCGAGTCCAAAGCCTTTCCGTTGATCGGATTTTCTTACCCATTGATAGTCTTTTTTGGATTTAGGCCTTATAAATGCTTATTTTCTAGGAAAGTAAGAAAATGAAAGGCATTAGCCACAATTTTAAAAATTCGATGTTATTGGTAATTATTAGCTACTCTTTTATGCTAAAATTACTCGACGTTTTTCATAATGGAGATCACTTCTCCAACTATGACTGGACCGCCCTTGTTCTGTTTATTTTGCTTATCTTTGTATATATAAACAAAGGGTTTTCCATGGCAAAAAACAGCAGTACTTACACTGGCCTACATTTGCTTTATGGTTCCTTGTTGGGAGAGAAAATCTTCTTGGGATTGTGCTATCCAAAAGCTTTGATTTTAGCAGAGTGGATTTGGATTGCGGTAGGAATAATTGGGGTATTGATTCATCATATGCCAGAAAAAAAAGAAGCGCAAATCAACTTGAAAGGTGATTTGCATAGCTCCTAAATAGCTATTTAAGCTCACTCTAAAATTTTCATAACATGAAAACAAAAACTGCCTTACTCCAAAACAGACTACTTATCTTTGGCCTCCCGCTCCTATTGATTATAAGTATTTCCATCTTAGCATTGAACCACCAAATGGTGGATACTCCAGCGATGACGGTAGGCATTATTTTGGATTTGGTTTTGACCATTCCAGTTATCTATTGGCTTTTGATTCGATCTACAGATATTCCTAAGATTACGATTGTTCCAATCCTTATTGGAGGTCTAGTATTGACGAATTTTATTTTACCAGAAAGTCAGCAAGCCCTGGCTGGAAATTTTCGTCACATTCTAATTCCAATGATTGAACTCGGTGTTTTCTTTTACCTCATCAATTTGGCCAAAAAAACCAGTCAAAAATTCAACGCCTTAAATAATAGGGATACGGATTTTTTGGAAGCTATTCGCAAAATGGTGCAAGACGTTTTTCCAATGAAAACTTTCGCCAAGGCTTTATCTTTTGAAATTGCAGTATTTTACTATGCCTTTTTCCTTTGGTCTAAACCCAAAAAAATAGCAGCACATCAATTTACTTATCACAAAAAAAGTGGTGCCGCTGCCCTCTTTTATGCCTTGACGATGATCATCTTGGTGGAGTCTTTCGCTGTACATCTTTTGGTCGCTCCCTACAGTCCTATTTTTGCATGGCTTCTCACCATCAGTAGTCTTTATTTGGGCGTACAATTTTATGCTCACATTAAGGCGATGAAGAGAAGATTGATCACGATAGAAAACGAACAGATCTTTTTCCGCAATGGTATTTTTGTTAATACTCAAGTAGCATTAAATAACATCAATGCAATCGAACTTTCTCAAAGACAGATCAAGACAGATCGAAAGGTTGAAAAATTTGCCTTGGTCGGTGACCTAGAACTCCACAACATCGTTTTGCATTTAAAAAAACCAATAGAAATCGAAGGCTTCTATGGTGTAAAAAAACAAGCCGAAGTATTATTGATCTGGGTGGATAAAAAAGATGCTTTTGTCCAGCGAATTCAACGTTATTTAGGTTAAAACCATTTATCAATATGCAATACATTTCTCTACTCAGAGGCATCAATGTCAGTGGACAGAAGAAAATCAAAATGCAAGACCTTCGAGCATTATACGAAGGACTTGGGTTTAAAGAAGTGGACAGTTATATCCAAAGTGGCAATGTCGTTTTCAACACAAAAAAATCTAAGGCCAGCACTTTAGAAAAGAAAATCGCGCTTGCCATATCCAAGGCCTATGGCTTTGAAGTTCCGGTGATGGTATTGGAAAAAGAAGAGTGGTCTTATTTACAACAACACAATCCTTTTCAGGAAAAGCAATCGGAATTCCCCAAAGCACTACACTGCACCATTTTGGAAAAAGCGCCAAGTCAGGAAGGGCTAGATCGCCTTGCTGATTATTCTTTTTTGCCAGATGAATTTGTAGTGGATGGTCGTTACATCTATGTTTTCTGTCCCAATGGTTATGGAAGAACGAAGATTACCAATAATTTCTTTGAATCCAAACTTAAGCTAAGAGCGACCACTCGCAATTGGAGAAGTGTAAACACCATCGGTGAAATGTTGGCTTAAGCAAGATTTTAAATGAAGGTCAAAATGTTGAATATCATTCCCTTTCAAGAAAAGTATCTTCCCAGTATTGCAGCGCTGCTGCAAGAGATTGATCAAGAATTTGCGGAAAGCATTTTTTCTCCAAGACCCAATGCCTCATCCAAACTTCCCAAACCCTACTGGCTTGCGGTAGAAAACGAAGTCGTCATTGGCACCATCGGTTTGCACGAATTCCCGCAAGAATTTGGAATCCTAAAAAGCATGATGCTCCGAAAATCCCATCGCGGAAAAAGGCTGGGAATTTCCCAATTACTACTTCAAACGGCCCTCCTATGGGCTATCCAACACCAACTCCCAATAATATACCTGGGCACTATGACGCAATTTAAAGCGGCCCAAAAATTCTACCAGCAAAACGGATTTCAACAAATCTCCAAAGAGGAATTGCCCGCTAACTTCCTTCACAACCCTGTGGATGATGTTTTTTATTATAAACGCTTAATATAAATCAATGATTTTTTCAAGCGTTCTAATTTCGACATTTCAAAAAAAAATCCTACTTTGGTAATTACTAGTGTATGAGCCAAAAACTTTCCGGCTTCTTCTTAGATTGCACTTATCTCTTACTGACCAATGCCTATTTTATTTTCAGAGTCGAAAATCATTCGACCTGCATCGGAATACCAGTAATTTTCTAAAACACCATCCATGATTATTCGTCCTAGAAAAAATTCCAAAGATCCAGAGGAACAATTTCGGAAGATATTTGCAAAACTCAGTCTTCATGCTGCCAATGGTCAATGCCAGGAATTGGAACAACTTTCTGTAGAGGCACTGGACATCGCCCAGGCAGAAGGCTGGGATCAATTACAAGTAAGTATTCACAACTTGGTCGGAACGACCTGGCTCAATAAAAAACAGTTCGATGCAGCGATAAACAGCTTTTCTAAAGCCGAAGTCATCGCCCAATCTGCTCATCAAAAAGGAGACCCTACAGCCGCCAATCAATTGATTCAGGTTTACCTTTATGCAGGGGTTACTTATTTTACCAAAGGCGATTACCGCAATGCCGCTCAAAAATATGCCAATGTCATTCCCATTACGGAAGCAGAGGAAGAACATTTCTACCTGATGGAAGCTCATCGAATGTTGGCCAATTGTTTTGAGCAAGAAAAACAATACCAGCATGCTTTGGAAAGCAATAAAAAAGCTTTGATAGCTGCTCAATCAATAGAGGAAAATGTCCGCCTAAATTGCACGATTCCTTACATTGGAGTTTCCTGTTTAAAACTTTTAAAGAAGTTAAGTCTGGATAATGAAATTCAATTTCTTCGAAAGAAAATGCAATTGTTATTAGGCGATCAAGATTGGGAAAACATTCCTGCTGCAAATGCTCGCAAAAAATGATTTTCTGTAAACTTTTTACAAGCGGTATAAAAGCATCAATAAAAAAACGAAAAACCAAACCATATGGAAAAGAGTGGAAAAAACTGGGTCACCTGGGCCAATACCAATGCAAAAAACAGTAGTGACATCAGCAAATTAGTAGATCCATTTAAAAGCAATGTCACGGCTTTTATCAAAGCTTTGAAAGAGGCTGGTGCTTCTGTCTCCGTCTCTTCCACTCGACGCAGTGAAAAACGAGCTTATCTTTTTCATTGGTCTTGGAAAATTTATTTAGAAAAAGCCAAGCCTGAGGACGCGACCAAAAAAGCGGGCGTAGATATCGAGTGGAATCATGGAGACAAAGCCAAAAGCATCGCAGGTGCAAAAGAAATGGTTCTTGGATTTGGATTGGCGGTGCCTCCCAATAGTAAGGTGGCTCCTTCTTTGACCAGTAATCACATTTCGGGAAAAGCCATCGATATGACGATCACCTGGAAAGGAACGATTGAAGTGGCTCGCAAAGGAAATCCTAAAAAAGTAAAAATCACCTATATGCCCAATGCCAATTCAAATCTGGAATTGCATAAAGTGGGAAAATCTTATGGCGTCATCAAACACACTTCGGATCGACCGCATTGGTCGGTGACGGGTAGATAAATGTATTTATGAAAAATTATCGTTTTATCCTTCTCTTATGCCTAATCAGCAGTAGTTTCCATGCTTGTGAATCTACTCAAAAAGCAAGCGCTGCTACTTACGGTCAAATGATTGGGATTGTCCACCAAGGCTGTTTGGCAATAAAAAATGATCAATTGGCCAAAGGAGATCCATTGACCTTAATTCGTTTGGATGATCCTCAGAAAAGTTTTTCTAGTCTTATTTTGGCCAGCTTGAGCACGGAGGATAATTGTGTGCTTTTGTTGGAAGATCGGAAGGTACCGAATTTGCAAAATGGGTGGTCTTTTTATAGCATTGATTTGAGTAAACATTCGGAACAGGAGCTTGCGATGTCCATCGCTATTGTAAAGGGTCCTAAACGGATCGAAGCAAAGGGGAATCTATTGGGCGTCGATTTAGGTGCTAATGGTGGCATGGTTACTTTTAGTTCTTGTAGTAGCTCGGAGGGCATCCATTTTAGTGCTTGGACTGGAGAGGTAGTGAAGCGGAAGAAGATTTGGGAAGCTTATTATTATTTGGGTTATGATTTGGAGGTAACTTGTTTGGAATAATGAATATTGATTAAGCCAATATTGAATATGGAATGGGACTAAACAATCGTGGGGATTTAGGGGAAAGTATTGTAGTTTTGGGCAATATATGAGGTCTATTTTCTGCTTAGGATCATGTAAAAAATAAGTTATAAAGGCATGTGTCGAGCTTGTCGAGATGTTTGGGTCGATTATTTTGTATCTAATCGAGTCC
>CALLVY010000007.1 GCA_938015925.1 uncultured Saprospiraceae bacterium | reverse complement strand
GGAGCCTAATAGCCGTAGCTATTATGGCGAGGACGCGACGCAGAGTGGGAGTAAAAGACAATTTTTTAGCCATACTAAATTATTTAGAATAAACTCTATTAATATCCAGAATTAAACTTCCACCTTTTTCTTTTTCTGAACCCCCCTAATTAAAAGTATCAACTTAAGGAAGCGGTCGACTTGTTTGCTCCAGAAGGAATTGCTTTGAAATGGAAAAATAAAATCAGCACTAAGCAAACAATTCCATTTAGAAATACACCTAGAATAATTAAAGCAATATTCCAAAGGATGCCACTAAAGTCTGAATGGATCCACAAGTTCAAGGAAGCGATGATGGCACAAAATAAACCAATACCGAGCCCCGCAATCAATAAACTAAGATGCTCGGAAAGTAAAATCCTATAGAGCAAGGCATTGGGAAAGCCTAATGCCTGCATGATCGCCAACTCTTCTTTTCTAGCATGTAAATTTCTGGCAAATACGATCGCGAGACCTATGGTACCAATGATCAGTCCCAATCCGCCAAGGATTAAAAAAATGGAGAGGTACGTATTTTCAATGCTTTGAAATAGAGCTAGCCGCTCCGTGCTGCTTTGGGCAATAAATCCTTGATCTCGTAAATTGCGTTCCAGTTCTTTTTTTATGGAAGACTGTTCGGAAATAAGTCCATCAATCAAAAAACGACTAGCGCCAGGATTCTTTGGAAAATGCTGGTCGAAATGTTTTGCTGCAATGAGCACACTGCCCTGAAAAATAGAATTGCTAAGGCTTCCGACTAATTTCAATTTTAAAGCTGCTCCTTTTTTATTGGTATAACTCAAAGTGTCGCCGACCTTTAATCCCAGTCCCCAACGGATGACCGTTTGGTCTGCGACCGCAGGAATAAGTTGATCGCCCAAGTCCTCCTCCAAAGCTTGCCAGGGAGAGGGTCGGTCAAGGTGTTTTGTTTTTTGGATAAAACGAAAACGATTTTCAAATTCGCTTGGGTCAACTCCAAGAATTTCGGGATGGCTAATGCGATGGAGATTTAAACAACTGGCATCATCTCCCTGATGACTTTCCAAAGCAATGACTCGATAATTTTTTTCTAAACCTTTTTTAAATCGGATGGAGGGATTGTTTAAATTGTCAGCGATAGGAATGGCCGATTTGGCAAATAATATAAATCCTCCGGTTCCGCCTTCTTTGTTGGAAGCCGAAATAAAATTATTTTTTTGATTGGCTCCGACCGATACGATGATAAAAGTACCGATAGCAAATAGAGCAATGATTAGAAAACTTCTTTGGGGTTTGATTATCAGGTTTTGATAAGTCATTTTTGTCAAACTTATGCTTTTTGTCGAATTTCGTTTTTGTCCTTTTTGAAGGAAATAATAAATACTTAAAAGCAAGGCAATTAACATCAAAGCGCCAGAGATAAAAAAGAGAAAGACATTCTGAGAAGAGTCCTTGATGTGGTTTTGGATAAGGAAAGCGATAGCGAAACCGAAGGAGGAAAAGATGAGAAATGGAAGGAGGTTTTTATGCCACTTTGTTTTTTTATTTTTCTCAGCATTAGAGGTTTGATTTTGCTTTTGGAAAAGCTGGAATAAACTGATTTTTATACTGAGAAAAGAGAGTAGCAAGCTGATAAGAAAACCGATGATTAGAGATTGGGGTCGGATAATATTGACCAGTGTTTTTGTTCTTACAATGTCATTCCAGATGCTGTTTAATGCGAAATAGATTGCTTCGGTATAAAATACAGCAAGAAGAAGTCCCCAAAGCATTCCGAGAATGGCAACGACTACTATTTCCCCGATTAATAAACGATGGATTTGTTTTTTGGAAATGCCCAAGAAAGACAAAGTGTCGATTTGGCTTTTTCTTTTTTCAATACTTAGGCTAATAAGTAGGATGTTTAAAATGGTGCCAGCAAGGAGTATAAAGAAACTCAATCCAAAGAATAATTGCGAAAAACTGATGCTGTTCTTCGCCGCCCTTTTTGCCAAAGATTTTATCGCCTGAACCTGAAAGCCTAATTGGAAAAGATCTACCTCTTCCTTCAGCGATTTTTCGATGCGCTTTAAAGAAACTTGCTGCTCAGGAAAACGAAGGAGCATGCTTTTGCCCAGGCTGTTTTGCCAAAGTTGTTGTGCCGTGGATATCCCGATATAAGCTTTGGGTAATCCTTTCCACTTGGTCCAGTAATTTTCATCTGCGGTTTTGATCTTTTTAAAATCTATTGGTAAACCTACCTTCCAATCCCGACACTGCGACTGTTCTGTCCAACCCGAAAAAGCAGGAATCAAAGTTCCATCCGCCCATTTCCCTGCTATCGGGATGATTTTTTTTACTTTAAATTCTGCCGATTTTTCCTGGAGGTCTCTGGATTGGTCGAATACGAAATAGTCGATTTTTAAATGCTCCTCAACTTTAAGATCCAATTGCTCCGCCAGCCACTCATTGATAATGATGGCCCCGGAATCTATTTCCGCATCCGGTACCGATCCAATAAAAGAATAGGGAACTGTGTCCTTTTGACTGGCGATGGTATTGACGAAATAAGTAAGAACCGATTCTTTTGAAATGGGGAGTTCTTCCAAGGCGTTTTCAATACTAGGGTCAATAAAAATACGATCACTGGTGATTTCCCAGGTTTTACGTTTTTGATTTTTTGCAATGTCGAGATTGAGATCTTTGATCTCCCAGTTTTTTTGCAGGGCTTTTTTTAGGACAGCGCTTTCTAGATTTTCTTTTGCCGCAATCAATAGATAATTGACATAGGCTTCCGTTTCCATTTTTTGATGTAAAAAATCCAAAGAAATAAAAATATTGTAAGGAAGAACCTGCGTGTTCCTCAATTGAAAATGCCCCCATTCTTCTTCGCTTAAAATGCCTGCGATTTTTATTCGAAGCGGAATACTGGTCTCGGAATCATTATGGAGTGGACTAGTGAAAAGAGTTAGACTCGGACGTTGAACATGAATTAATAATTCATCCTGGATGTTTACATTCAATTGGAGCGCGGTGTTTTGACTGATATAAGCACTGTTCGAATTGATTTTAGCTAAAGGCGTTTTTGCAGGACTAAGCTTTGAGAAGTTTTTATCAATCCCCAGCACCTGAACATTGGGAATGCGGTTTTGTCCACCCTGACTCATGGCCGTTCCTTGAAGAATTAAAGCGGGGACACAGGGTGTATGAATTTCTTTTTCCAGTCGGATGGCAAGGCTGTCCGTAAAGTAACGATTATTGGCAGAGACAATATGAGTGACTTTTCCCAATCTCAAATCAATCATCCGATCCAAAGAATACCGCATAGAATCTCCGATCAGCAAAGCACCCGTCATGACCATGGTACTTATCGCAATCCCCAGCATCAACAATAGATGCGATTTCCAGAAATGCTTGATGGATTGAATGATGAGGTGTAGTTCGGTCATATCAAAAGGAGGGGATCTGTAATTCCAGTTTTCCATTTTTCAACAAATATCGTTGATTGGCTCTTGCGGCTATTTCCACATCATGGGTAACGAGAATCAAGGCCGTGTTTTGGGTTTCATTGATCTCAAAGAGCAGGTCAGCCAATGTTTCAGAGTTGCTTTGATCCAGCGATCCAGTAGGTTCATCTGCCAAAATCAAACTAGGCTGATTGATTAATGCTCGGGCTACCGCGGCGCGTTGGCATTCTCCCAGAGATAAGTCCGAAGGCTTTTGATGACGTTGATCCCAGATGCCTAAGGTTTTTAGTAAGGCGGTTCCCCGGCTTTTTCTTTCCTCTTTTAGGGACCTGTCTTTTAGCGGAAGCGTAGGCAATAACACATTATCCAGCAAAGTATATTGAGGCAATAGAAAGTGTCTTTGAAAAATATATCCAATCTCGCTATTTCTGAAAAAGGCCAATTGTTTATCCGAGTAAGTCGTAATGTCTTTTTCTTTGAAAAATAGCTGACCATGATCTGCTTGATCCAAAGTTCCGATGATATTTAACAAGCTTGTTTTTCCGGAACCAGATGGTCCAATAATAGAACTGGTAGATCCGGCCTTTACTTCCAAAAATAAATCAGATAAGACCTTCCGGCTATGCGATTTACCGACGGTATATGTTTTGCTGATTTTGTTGAGGACTAAAAGCATACTTTGTCTTTATGGGATGAAGGCAGATCGGGATTCGATTTTTTATCAAGGAGTAATTGTTGATAAGTCTGAATGGTTTTTGATAAAATGTGATGGAGGTTGAAGGTTTCCGTGACGGCTTGTCGGCCACTGATGCTCAAGTGATGCAAGCGCTCTTTGTTGGATAGTAATTGTATTAATTCTTTGGCCAGATTTTTTGCTAAATTGGTTTCATAAGTAATTCCACCACCGGAGGCTTCGATGATTTCGGGAAAACTTCCCAATGCGGGTTGTACCACCGGAGTACCTGATGCCAATGCTTCCAGGAGATACAAGCCGAATGCTTCTCCTTTGCATACAGGGACGGATAGCAGGGAAATATTATCGAAGAAATATTTTTTCCCTTCGAGGGTGAAATCTTTATGGAAAACTACTTTGTCGCTAAGTCCGGCCCTCAGCAATTTCTTTTTTTGGAACTTGAGAAATTTTTTATCCTCATTGGTATAGCCGCCAGTAATGAAGAGTTTGGTCTCGGAATTAAAATCCTGTAAAGTGTGCATTTCAATAAAAGCATCCATCAGAATACCCAAACCATTCTCTGAAGACATCCGGGAAATAAATCCAATGTTGCTTGGTTTTTGATCGGCGGGAATAAAATTATACTCGAGTGGATCAATCCCGAGGTAGATCTTTTTGATTTTGCGATCTTCTAATTTTAATCGCTCCTTCATAAAGCTGACATAATAATCACTAGGCGCCATAAAGAGATCGACATACTTGGCCTGTTTTTGTAAGAGCGACCAAGTTTCTGTTCTAAAAGAGGGACGCATCGAATCTACCCAAGTGTCTTCATCTTGGAGGGAACAAACGACGGGGATGTTAAACTTTTCTTTTATCCTGGGAGCTAAGCCAATAAGCAAAGCATTGGACAAGTAAACGATGTCTGGTTTTAAATGCTCGTCCATCCAGTCGATCAATTGTTCGAGTTCCTCTTGTTGATTGCCTTGTGCT
The DNA here is from genome assembly GCA_938015925.1 of uncultured Saprospiraceae bacterium. Classification (GTDB taxonomy): domain Bacteria; phylum Bacteroidota; class Bacteroidia; order Chitinophagales; family Saprospiraceae; genus CALLVY01. The sequence continues at coordinate 2,851 of CALLVY010000007.1, read as the reverse complement.
CCTTGGAGCATGGAAATGGTCAGTGGCTCCAGTCCGGTCGCATTCGTAGAGCCTGACATTTTCGCGGCTATTTTAAAGGCATTTTTTGAATTCAATAAGTGATCGAGCCAAGCAGGAGCCTTTCGAAAGAAGGGATAACTTTGTTTTAAGTACACACTGAGTGCGCCATAAAATACAGGAATCTCTTCCGAATTATTGGCTTCAAAATCAAGTGGCATATAGATCGGGATTTTAAAAATCTGATGATCCATTGATTGAAGCAAGTGTACGTACTTCGTATCTCGCACACAATTTCCACAGTAATAACCACCTCCAAAACCTGGAGTAATAAGTGCAATTTTCATTTGTACAGATTTTTATAATTATTCTTCTCCAAAACAATAAATCCCACCATCATTCGCAGCAACAAAAATTTTCTTATCCATACAAGCTGGTGTTGTCTTGATCGGATATCCAATAGCGTAAGACCATATTTCTTCTCCATTTTCTATATTCAAAAGTTGGAGGTCTCCGCGCTTATTACTGACTAAAACTTGCTGCTCAAAAAGTACTGCCGAAGCATCGACTTCACTTCCTGATCTAAAGTTCCAAAGTAGACTGCCTGCTTTTTTGTCAAAACAATAAACATAGCCGTCTCGATTGCCAATCACTATTTTATTTTCCTGGATCGCTGGTGAAGCGATGAATGGCAATTGGAAACGAGGATTTTTATATTGCCAGTTGATTTGTTGGTCGACCAAGTCGATACAAGAAAACTGGCCATCATAATCACCGATATAGGCTTTGTTGGTTGAGATAGCCGGGGAGCTTACGATGTAGGAAGCTAGTTTGATTTTTTCTTTTAGCTTTCCGCTTTCGACATCCAGGATTCTTAAGAAACCATCGCAGCCTCCAAAAATTACCTGCCCCTCATTAATCGCTGGTGTACCATTGATAAAACTATCCGATTCATAGGTCCAATTTAATTGCCCCGTTTTAGCATCTACACAATGAATAGCAAAATCATAACTGCCAAAAATGATCTGTGCTTTTTCGCCATTTTGCCACCAATTAGCCGAGCCCGAAATCTTATCTTCTGTTTGGTATTCCCAAAGTATTTTTCCCGTATAAAGATCAATGGCGAATAGTCGTCCATCCAAACTTCCGGCATAAACCGTTTGGTTATAAATCAGGATGGGCGCATCAATAGCGGTATTGGTTTGTCGCTTCCATAAAGCTTTGCCTTGCAAACTAATTCCATAGAGATTTCCATCGGAAGATCCCGTCACCAGGATATTGTCAAAGACCGCCGGAGCCGCTAAAATATTTCCTTCGGTCTGAAATTTCCAAAGCAATTTTGAGCGAGTAGAAAAATGGAAATCTCTACTTCCTTGTAATTGTTGATTGCCTCGATGGATGGTCCAGCTATTCCTGTCCTGTGCTACTATTGTAAAAGTGGCCCAGCTTAGCAAAAGGAGCGTCAGCATATATTTATTCATTCCCAAAACAGTATAAATGATTATAGCTTCTGATGTAAATTCTACTATCCGCACAGGCAGGCGTTGCCGCTACATTTTCTCCCAAGAGTGCTTTTCCAATAAAATCCATTTCTTTGCCCGTATTAAAAATAAACATGGTGCCCAGAAAATCTAAGGCATACAGTTTGCCGTCCGCGACGAATGGAGAAGAAAAGAAACCATCATCCGATTCGTATTCCCAATATTTTTTACCCGTCTGTGCATCGTAGCAAACAATATATCCCGTTCGAGTGGCAACGTATAAAAGGCCTTCCGAAAAAACAGGACTGGCCGCTTCGGGAAGGTGTTCGAAATCTTCCCAAATAATTTTTACAGAATCTTTGGGATTGATGGCGACCAATTTCGCATATTCATTCCCTGCAAATATCAGGTCACCACCAGCCGCAAGCGAGGTGGCCAATTCGCCAGACATACAATCGACGCTCCAGAGCATTTTTCCGTTTTCCAGATCATAACCCGCCACATAAGGATTGGCCGATAAGACCAATTGGTACTCGCCTCCGATGGAAGCCAGAATAGGAGAAGACCAACCACTGTGAAGATTTTTTCTTTCTGTTTGCCAAAGTATTTCTCCCGTGCTAGAATTTATGGCGTATAAAATTCCTCCGGTATTGGTGTCGTACTGGATGTATAGTTTTTCTTTCCACCAGATCAGCGAAGAACCATGTCCGTATTGATTGTCAGGAATCCCTAAGTTTCGACTCCATACCTGATTTCCATTGAGGTCCAGACTGATGAGATCTCCAGATGCAAAAATGCCATAGAGTCTTTTGCCGTCGGTGGTGAGGGTAGGTAGGGAGAGACCAAAGATGATGGCATTGGCATTAAAATCTTTGGGAGAGCCTTCCACATTGTCTATGTTTTTTTCCCAAAGTAAATCTCCGCTATGTCGGTTAAAACAATGAATCATTTTTTCTACAGAATCTGAAGAAGAGAGGAAAAGCCGGTCTTCCCAGATGACGGGAGAATTGTATCCAACCTTTTCAAGTGGCACTTTCCACAATAAATTTTTGCCTTCTTCGACATTCCATTCCACCGGAAGGTTTTTATGGATGGAACCTCCGGTGCCCAATGGACCTCGAAAGGAACAGTGATTTTGCAATCTTTTTTCAAAGGAGGATTCTGGTAAGGTGTCGGTATATATTTTTTCTGCTGCTGTTTTATCTGTTACCGGTGTTGTCTGTTGACTTAGGTTGAAAAGGATTCCTGCAAAGAGAACGATTAAGAGGTTTCCGGAGTAAAAAGAAAAGGAATAATTAGAGCATGTTTTTTTGGGGCAGCATTTCGAAAAAATGTGTTGAGCTTGGAGTAGTGATTTGGATGTGTTTTTCATG
>CALLVY010000006.1 GCA_938015925.1 uncultured Saprospiraceae bacterium | reverse complement strand
CGATGTCTTATCATCCTGCGGATAGTATTCCACGGATGGTATGGGGAAAGTATTTTGAAGAGGGAGGAAAAATAAAAATGCCTTTATCGGTGCAGGTGCATCATGCTTTGATGGACGGGCGGCATGTGGGGCGGTATTTTGAGTTGATGCAGGAATTGATGGATACTTTTCGTGGATAAAAGGAGTAAAAATAAGCCAGGTTGACTCTATTGAAAATCCCAGAGAATTAGGATCTTATATTCCTTTGTGTAAGTTCCACGAATGGCTCATGAGCTACTCCTCTTTAGTTGATGTATGTTTTGAATACTTATCGTTGTGCATCAACAACAAATAACATTTTTGAAGTATTAGTGTAATCAGTTTTACAAGAGCTTATTGTTGGAACTTGGGCTTATTCCCTTATTTTCTGATCCCTTTTTGCTTTTTTTGCGACTTCATTGTTAAGAATTACGGATTAAAAACGTAATGGCAATTGGTAATGATCTTCTTTAAATTACAATATGTTATTAAGTATTTAGGCAGAAATCCTTCTGTCTGTTGATCTCTTCAAAACGAAACTTCAAGGTCTGTTATAACAATAATCTTCTTCGGGATTTGATTCCTAAAGAACAAGTATTGCTATGGCTAAAAGAGACCACTTTAAGCGTTTTAATCAACCCTATTTTTTTACTTAAACCCCCTCCTTATCATGAAAAGATTATCCCTTATTTTAAGTTTGCTTTTTATCTTTCTCCTACAAGATATTTGGGCATTACCTATTGGAAGACGATTGGATATAAACAGTATTACTAATCCTGTATTGAAAGCCAATCTAGCTGCTGCGATGCTGGCATATATAGATGAAGACATAGTGGAAGAACATTCCTGCAATAATGAATTTGGAAATGTAGATGGCGCGACCGGAGGTATTCACGGACCAGAAATGTTTTTAAACTGGCACCGTATGTATTTGGCGGAAATGGAAGCCGATCCTGGAGTAGCAGCTGCCTTGGCCGCCATACCCGGATCAAATGGATTAATCCCTAGATGGACTCAGGCTTTTGGACTGACCACCGTATCGGATTTTACGGTAGTAGACGGCGGCTATTGCAATGCGACCGATTTATGTGGCTATGTTACTCCTAGTCCTACTAATGGCCCGGGGTCCTGTGCTATACCATCGGGAACAGGAACTAATACTTTTCCCGCTGCATTTAATAGTCCCATGGGATGTACTTGGACTGATACGGATGCTTTCAGTGAAATTCTTAGACAAGGATACCACAACAATGGACATGGACAATTAGGTGGAGCAATGTGGTATTTTACCAGTCCGATCACACCAATTTTTTGGCTATGGCATTCCATGATTGATGATGTCTACTGGGACTACCAAAACCAGTGTATCAGCAATAGTGATATTCACATCAAAGATACCCCAGGTGACAATGCTAGTGAGCCTAATAATATTTCTCCTGTCTTTTATGCTAGTAGTGATATTTGGATAAGACAAGATCAAGATACTCCTACTGCCGGAGCAAATACAGATATTCCTCACGGAGCTGGATCTCTTATTGGAACCGCAGCTTATAATAATGAAGGCAATCATGAAGATGGAGAGTTTAAAGCATTGGGTGATCCTAATTACGTCTATGTTCGGATTAGAAATGAAAGTACCCAAGAATTTTCGGGCGGGCGTCTTAGAGTGTATTGGAGTAAAGCTTCTACCGGACACAGTTGGCCGACTACCTGGAATAACTATTCGATAGGCAGTTTAATGTATGGAGACGAAATAACACCAACGAATGCTGGAACAAACCCCATTCCTGTAGAATCGAATTTTGTAATACCTCCGATTCCTGCTAATAGCCAATTTGTTTTTGAGATTCCTTGGGTTGTTCCTGATCCTGCTCTTTATCCAGCAGGTAGCGAACAGAAGCACTTTTGTTTGTTAGCCCGAATCGTTTCTCCTTTTGATGAAATGGATACGCCAGAGGTTACGGCACTTGGGCAAAATTTAAAAAACAATAATAATATTGCCTTGAAAAATGTAGCGATCTATAATTTGAATCCCAATAATATTGTGAACCCAGGAGGTAACGTAGCAGTTATAGAAAAAGAGGTCGCCTTTATGGGAGTATATGTTACCAATGCAGAAGGCAATGAGTATATGGGAAATTTTAATTTTCTGGCCTTAAGAAATAAGCAGGATCAAAATATACTTGATATAGGAGGATTGGTATATGCTAGAATGGATGAAGAGTTCTTTCATATTTGGGAACAAAGTGGACTTGCAGGTAGTGGGGTGAAATTACTAGGAGAGTATAATGGGAAATTTTATGTGGCGATTACAGAAGAAAAAGCTCAAATGGCGGAATTGCTTTTTCCTGCCAAATCCCAGTATGGATTAGAAATGGGTTATGCCTTGCCAAAAAAGGTGAAAGGTGGCCAAGAGTTTGAGTTTGATATTCAACAGACCGATACCAAAGAGATCATCAGCGGAGAACGATACATCATCCGAATCACAAAACCAAGGATCAGAGAAGCAGTCGTAGAGGCAGAGAAAGCGATAGACTTATTAATCTCGCCGAATCCTGCCAGAGATCAATTTACCGTTTCGTATAATTTAGAAACGGAAGGGAACGTGAGTATTGCGCTATATGACATTAGTGGACGTATTGTCAATCAAATTCCAGAACAGTCTCTTTCTGCTGGATATCAGACGGAACTAATGGATGCCACCAACTTGGCCAAAGGAATTTATATTTTGAGAGTACAGGTTGGTACAGAAATGATCAATCGAAAAGTAGTGATTGAATAATTACTAAGAGAATCAGATAAAAAAGTGTTCAGAGGAGTAGCGTTAATAGCGCTGCTCCTTTTTTTCTTTTTACCATTCTAGCTTAGCTTTATGGCGTTTCAATAATCTATAAGTTCCCAAAACTAAAAAAGCCCCAGTCAAATGACTAGAGCTTTTTAGCGCCTCAACAAGGACTCGAACCTTGGACCTACGGATTAACAGTCCGACGCTCTAACCAACTGAGCTATTGAGGCGTTTCTTTAAGGGAAATTAAGGTTTCCGTAAAAGAGCGGGGCAAAGATATTCTTTTCCTTTTAAACCTGCAATGCTTTTTTCGTGTTTTTTTTAAATAAAAATATCATCTTTGCACCTTCTACTTAAAACTAGCTTGATTTTCGGATCAACAATCAATAAAATAATTAATCAATATGAGTTTAGTCACCGTTGGAACTGTTGCATTTGACACCATTGAAACTCCTTTTGGCAAAGCTGAGAGAGTTGTCGGAGG
>CALLVY010000005.1 GCA_938015925.1 uncultured Saprospiraceae bacterium | reverse complement strand
TTCACATGTTTACCAACTTTATAGCGATCTCTATTTCTTTATTGCCTTTTGCAGATTAAACCTAAGACTTAACAAGTGGATGGTAAAACCTATCCAACAAGGTCATCACTCTAACATCCGTAATCTTTTCAGATTGGTCTTCTTTTATTGGACTCGCTTCCGCTATTTTCACGACAGAATAATCATAGTCTAAATTGATAAAGACTTTCACCTTCAGGCCTTTTGTTTTTTCATAAAAAGGCAGTGCGGTTTCTAATTGTCCATCAAATACCACATTCTTTCTTTCTTCTAATTCTTTGGCCTTCGACTGGAAGTCCGCCAAAGAAATCGACACCCATACCGACCAGGTGAAGAAAGGTTTTTCCTCCTCCTCTTTATAAATAAAAATATCGCCTTGCAAAAGAAAGAGCGTATCATCAATGAGATAACTGCCTTGGATTTCCTTTACTCTTTGTGCTCTTTCTGCTTCTGCAATTTCCAGGATTCTTTCCGGCTTGGAAACTTCGACTGCTTTGAATACAGCGTGTTCTTTTCCGCAGGTTTTACATTTATAGTTATCCATATTCTTTTTTTAGATTTAGCTCGAATCGAGTTGGCTATTTTCAAATCTTTTTCCCGCGACAAAAGTACTCAAAGTTTCCATAGTATTCTAGTGCTCATTTTCGTTCAACTTCGGACTTAGCCCCCTTCGTTCACGAAGCAATGTCTCCTCCTCCACTCGCCTTTTCTTATTTCCATTTTTTATTCGAAAAAAAATTCGAGACCCCATACCATATAATCAATTTTTATTTTTTCCAAACAAGTTTAGATAATCAAAAGCAAAACAATAAACCTACTGCTGATATTTATTTTTACAATTAAGCTGTTATTTTATTTGTCATTTATTCTTTTATTCTTTTTATTTTACTAAATTAGATAAATTTTTTCACCGATCCCTCGGAGAAAATTATTTTTTAAACCCTAAAACACCTCAATCATGGCAGTAGTTCCTCTTTACGCAACCTCCATTCACAAAACCGTCGCTTCTGGCGATATCCGCAAAATGAAAGCCCTAAAAAAGCAAGCTGAAAAATGGCTAAAAGAACACGGCAACGTTTCCGGAGCAGTAGAAATTCTCAAGCAAGAAATTGCTAAGTTAGAAGCTCGTACCTAACTTTCACTTCTTTTCTTATGCTTTAAGTTTACGCTTCTTTTTCTTGCGTAACAACTCGTTCAAATTCATTTTTGAACCAGACTTTTAATGCTCTATTTTTTAAACCTAAAAAACAAAATTATGGCAATCGTATTATATGGTGTTGCGATTCATAACGCCGCCGCAACTGGTAATCTAAAACAGATGAAATCCACGCTTAAAAAAGCGGAGAAATGGCTGGAGCAACATGGCAATGTTTCTGCTGCCTTAGAGTTACTCAACCTCGAAATTGCAAAAGCAGAAGCCCTCTCTAAACCTAGAAGAAAAACTAAAACTAAACGTAAAAGCAAAAAATGATAAATTGCTCCTAATAGTCGAAACCTGTTTGCGAATTTTCCTGAATCACTTTTCCCTTCTGTCTCCGTTTAGAAAAACGTCAATCAGGTTTCTTCTTTTTTTTAACCCCATCTGCCCAAAAAGCAGAGCCTAAAAACAAATGCTCATGCCAGTAGTACCCTACGGAGTTGCCATTCACAATGCTGCAGCCACCGGCAATCTTAAAGAAATGAAAGCCATGCTCAAAGTATCTGAAAAATGGTTGGCTCAACACGGTAATGTTTCAGCTGCTTTGGAAGTCCTCAATTTGGAAATCGCAAAAGTAGAAGCCGCAAAACCAAAGAAAATCAAAAGAAAGAGCAAAAGCAAACGCAAAAAATAAACACCAGACAAGTCAAGCCTCCTTAATAGAAATTCCAAACACAGTAACGTCTGCGACGTTCTGACAACTAACCATTTATTATGACAGAAAATACACCTGTCCGATCGAGAAGTCAAGACGACCATCTTAACCATATTCCTGTGCATGTGGTCTGGGAATTGACACTCGCCTGTAACCTCAAATGCAAACATTGTGGCTCCAGAGCAGGAAAGATAAGACCCGACGAATTAAGCACGGAAGATTGTTTAGAAATCGTTGAAGGACTGGCTCGTTTGGGCACTCGCGAAGTTACCCTAATCGGTGGTGAAGCTTTTTTAAAAAGCGATTGGACTCGCATCATCCGGGCTTTGCGCGACCACGACATTTATTGTGGCTTGCAAACTGGTGGATGGGCTTTCAATGCCAAAAGGCTCGAAGCAGCCCTTGATGCCGGCCTCCAGGGACTTGGTGTTTCTATCGATGGCCTCGCCGAATTGCATGACAATGTCCGAGGCGTCAAAGGTTCTTTCGACATGGCGCTGGATGTACTCAAACGCGCCAGAGCAGCCGGACTCAATGGCTCTGTCAATACCCAGATTGGCCCTGCAACCATTCCACAACTCCGCGAACTCATGTATACCATCGTAGCAGCCGGAGCCGAACAATGGCAATTACAATTGACCGTCGCCATGGGCAATGCCGTTGACAATGACGAATTATTGCTCCAGCCTCACCAGCTCGACACGCTATTCCCTCTACTGGCTGAACTTTTTGACGAAGGCAATGAAATGGGCCTAACCATGGTCATCGGCAACAATATCGGCTATTTTGGACCTTATGAATATAAGCTTCGAAATATCACTGGCGTCAACATTCACTGGACGGGTTGTAGTGCTGGCCAAACAGTCATAGGCATCGAAGCAGATGGAGCCGTTAAGGGCTGCCCTTCTTTGCCGACCAATGGCTATACCGGAGGTAATGTAAAAGACCTTAGTATAGAAGAAATTTGGACCAAGAGTCCTGAAATCCATTTTGGTAGATTGCGATCCAGAGACAGTCTCTGGGGATTTTGCAAAACCTGCTATTATGCCGATGTGTGCAAAGCGGGTTGTACCTGGACTTCTCATTCTCTCCTTGGCAGACCTGGCAATAATCCCTATTGCCACTACCGGGTATCCGAACTCAAAAAGGATGGACTCCGCGAAAGAATTCAGAAGGTCGAAGAAGCAGGATGTGGTTCTTTTGACATCGGCAGATTTGAATTGATTCTCGAAGAAATTCCAGCCGATCCAAGCCAAGCCAAAGGCCGGCAAATATCCACTTCTGAAGACCAGATTCACGACTTACTCGTCAAGCCAATCAGCGGGATGGAAGGCGAAAAATCACCTGAATTTGGAAAGGTCCCTGACTTAATGGAACAATGTCGATCCTGCAATCAATTTCTATTGCACAATGAAAAAGATTGCCCCCATTGTGGTGCGGATACGGAAATAGCCAAAACAGATTATGAAATCAGTTTGGAAAAACGCAAGGAGGCCATCAATCTTTTAGAAAAAGTATTCAGTGAATTCCCAATCGAAGAAATGGGAATGGACGATGAATAAAAAAGCGAAAAAGATTGCTAAGACCCTAAGGAAAATTCATCGAAAAGGAAAGTTGCCGGAAGATGATGTGATGGATGCACTTCTGGGTATACAAATCGAAAAAGTGGAGGACAAAATCCCACTACCTGAACTCGTACGTCAATACGGAGTAAAGCACCGAATCTATCAGGGCGACAATCCTTATTTTTACATCCATAGATTGTTTGAAAAACTGGAACCCTACCGGCCCGAAAAAATTTTGGACTTGGGTAGCGGTTGTGGTCGGGTTCTTTTTTATGGTGCCCTACTTTGGGAAGAGGTCGATTTTTATGGGGTGGAAATGATTCCACAGAGAGTGAAGGCCACTAATAAATGGATAAAAAAACTGGGTTTAGATTCGGTACAATGTTTTCAAGGAGATGCTACCAAAAAGAAAGATGCCTTGCCTGTCGTAGATTGTATTTGCATCATGAATTCTTTTTTCCCTTATGTCCTTCCCAAAGCGCTGAAACGACTGAAGAAACATGCCAAGAAAAATCCTTTTCTTTTGGTTACGGTTTCTACTGGGAATCTGTTTATTGCGGAGCAGGATTGGTTGGAGGAAGTTTATTTTGGTGCTCCGGCGAAGGATGAGTTTGATTTTCGCTTTTTTTGGGCTTGTGGGTAGAGGAAGATGATTTAGGTAAAGTGTGTTTTTTTTCACCTTCTACAAACATCAAGTATTAGTTCGTAGTTTAATCCTATTCTTATTTTCTTTTCTTGGCAAAGGAAGGCTTCTACTAAGTAACTAATTGGTATTGATCTTGAAAATACTTTAATACCAACTGCCAATTCGAGTATTCCTTGGAACCAAATTTTAAAAGTATACCTTCAAAATTTTCCTGACCTCTCCCAAAGTCATGGTCATCTATGAGATAATCTCCTTTATTTAATCCTTTGTTTGGGGAGATGATTAAACGGTCTACCATATGGATACCAAAATGATCTTCAATCCAAAGTCTTTTTTCGGTGTAACACAAAGGATTTTTTACAGAAGGGGCCGTTAAAATATAAACTTCAAATAGGTTTTGCGAAGCTAAATAATTGACAGTCTCTATTGCATTAGGGATTGGAGGCAAATTCCTAAAAAACCCATACTGACTTTGAGGATATTTTATCCCAGGATTTTTTTCTATGGCATGGGCATGGGCTTGTGAATAAGCACACAATACATCATCCATGTCAATGTAGATTACTTTTTTATTACTTATCAATGTTTACGTATTTAAAATCAATTCTACTTGTAATACTCTTCACTTCCCACGCTTGCGCTCATAATAAATCGCCCCAAAGATAAACCCAAGTGCTAAAATTCCAAAGCATAGCGAAAATACATTTATACCGCTTATCCTCCAGAAAGAAAAAGTCAAAAAGGAAAACAAAGAAGCTACTAAGAGACTTAAAATTCGAACAACTATTTCATGTTCAAAAATACTATAGTAAGTACCTACTTCTTCAGAATAGTTTTTCTCAATTTCCGGAGAAGAAGTGCTCACAAGGTTCTTCGCCTGTTCCACAGGTTCCTCAATCGCCTCTTCCTCACTTTCCTGCAATATTTTCAGCACTCCTTCGTCTTCTCCTTCCAGAAATTTTTCCAAAAGCGCCTTGGCTTCCTTAATCGACACAATGGCAGAGACATCCTTGGCTTGAAAATAATTTTCCTCCTCAAAACACTTTTCCAGGCCAGGATTATTGGGATAGATAAACATCACCATAAAAGACTTTAAAGCCCCCTTGCCTATTCCCGAAAAGATTATTCTTTGCTTATCCTCAATCCTAATGTAATCGATGCTTGGACTATAATGTTCTACTTCTTTCTGAACTTCTTCGTCCCAGTTGAAGGATTGGAATAATTGGAGAGCTTCGTTTGCATTGATACTATCTGGAGCGAAGTATATGTCGCTTTGATCTGGATAGCATTTGGAGTATTTTAGTTTCACAGTTATTTTTCATTAATCGTAAAAAAAATCTTTTCTAAGAGCAGCCTCCTTTCTCAGATAATCAACAAACAACCAAATCATTGTATCAATAATCTTTACATCAGTAATCCTATTTGATTTAAATTCTTTTCTAAAAGTTTTCATTGATTTAGCCAATAAACCTCTAGTTCGTATTCGCTCATATTCATCGATCAGAAAATCGTAAAAGTCATTGACCTTTTCTAATCTATCTTCAAATTCTGTCTTGCTCTTAGGCTTGGTCTTCGGTTTAGGCTCAGAAAAAAAGTAAAATTCCTTAACCATTTTGTCATAAATAGGAGTCTCAGGATTTGCGACATGCAACAACTTTGTACTGAATGAAAAATGCAAACTTCCTACTTCTCTAGCTTTATTTGAAGGAACTTTAGCTAAAGAGGTCACAATTTTTTTAAGATCACCAGAAGGATTTTGAATCTCTTTTTTAAGTACTTGGAAATGATTTTCACAAAACTCATTAGATAATCTTGCAGCATATAAGCGCCAAAAATTTTTATACTTTTTTTGATAGTCTATTTTATTAACATCTCTTTTAGGATTAAGCAAATAGAGATAGTTATCCATATTATCTTCTTTAAGTCTCGCTAAAAGCGCTCCTCTATTTTTTTCTATATACTTATACATAATGTTTTCTTTATCAAAATTTATTAAGCCCAAAATCTTTAGAAAGAAATCACTTCTCAATAAGCTATTCAATCCTCTTCCACACGCTTAGGCTTAAAAACTTCTTCCGGTGATTTTCTATACTCGATGTTAGCTTTCGGAAGCTTATTGATATCCCCTTTTAATTCTAATCTGGAAAGAAGGTTTTTAGGTCGATATTGGATTTTATCATTATTGATACGTTCGATGACACTTTCATGGATCAGCAAGCGATTATCATCTTTCTCCAAACCTAACCGTTCTTTCTGACTCTTAATCGTTCGGCTCCACCAAGCCGTCTCCCATGATTTAGATTTCTTTGGCACTAGTTGAGCAAACCTCCATATGGTAGTAAGTGATTCATGCGCCACCGCGCTAGCATCAGGGGCTGCGTATTTCCCTTTGTCTTCATCCTTCAGCTTACGAGGTATCCATTTTTTTTGCTCGTCTTGTTCTCTTAAAAAAATTTTGCCGTATCCCTTAAGATCAACTTTCAACCCAAAAGCAATCGCTTCGTGAACCATCCACTCTAAGGAAATTTTGGCTAGTCCGGAATCTTTCTCTGGATAACCACCGCCCACATCAGAATGTGTTCCCGCAAACCATACTTCCTTACAGCTTTGATGTTCGAGCTTAGAAGATTTCCAATGCATCTGCTTAAAAAAAATTCTTTTTTCATCGATAGAAAGGGCATGCCTAACGTTCATCACACTGTCATTTTTCGCTTCATTGCGCAGAACGATTGGATTAGTGATCCAACCATAGCTTTTGACGGTATCAAAGAGTCCAAGGAAATGAATGCGGAGTTGATAATTGGCAGTCTTACTTTTTTTCTTTGGATAGCGTGGATCTCTTTCTCTATTCAACAGTCTTCCATAGGTACTTCTAAAACCAGAGAGCACCTTATAGAAACCATCTTCATCCTGCGAAGCTTCTTGTAGGAAAAGCCTTACGGCATAAGGCAAAAGATTCTTTGCCCATTTTTCAAACAGCCCGCAATCCCTAATAAAAGCAGCCAAAGCCCTGGCGGTATAGGCCCCTCTACTGAATCCAAAAATAAAGACTTGATCTCCGTCATTGTAGTGGTCCATGAGAAAGGTGTAAGCCTCTATCAGATTTTTCATCAGTCCTCGTCCGAAAGCCAATCCCAATCCCTGGTTTATTTTTCTAGCGATTGCTGTTTTGTAACTAGGGTCTCCCATCGTCCCTACACCGGGATCATAATAGGCAATTTGTTGACCCGGCTCCCGCTCCAGCATTTGAAACAGTTTAATGATGTTGGATTTGTCTTGGCCGAATTGATTGTTGGTACCATCGAGGCAAATGATGATGTTTTTCTTTGGTTCTTTAGTCATACTTTTAGGGGACCTTTTTTTTTAAAGGTAAGGAAAGAATAGGGAAAAAAGGAAGGAAGATTTTTTAGTGTTCTGAATTACGGAGAAGAATTGGATTAGGGAATTTACTACTAGAAGTTTCGAGAAAAAATAAAAAAGGGATTATCCAATCCTAAATCTCCAATATATCGAATATTGATTCGGATCAAAGCTATGATTTAGTTTAATCCTTTTCTGGATACTCCTATAAGTCCTTAAATTCAGGATTCTATTTTGCTGAACACTCTTAATTTAACCTCTACTATTTTCTCCAGTAAAAGGTTCAGTCGGCTAGATAAGGTCTTCACTTTTTCTTCCTCGACATTTTCCAAAACAAACAGACCTTCTTCTCTTTTGATTTCAAAACACTAACCCACTTTTTATGCGCAGCAGTATTACTACCATGAGAATTTGGAAATCCTTCTGGGCCAGCTAAAACTCCATAAGCCCAATGGCCACCATGTGCTTTGCTTATATGGCAGGACTTACAGATCATCACACAATTCTCTACGGTATTTAAAAAAGCATAATTAGGATCATTTTTACTTGGACAACCATGTCGAACTGGAATCACGTGATGCCCCGTTAGGGATTTGATATTACCGCCTGTGTTACAAATTGCGCAACAAGAACCTTGGCGGATAATAGCTTGTTTTTCAACACTCCTAGGAAATCTAAATAAGCTACCTTGTGTTTTGTTTTGTTTAGCAGTAAACGATTTTGCCATGGCGTTTTCTTTTGGTAAAGCATTCAATTCGGGGAAAATAGTTTCATTGAGAGCAAAAAAACACTGCTCCCCACATTTAACAACAACTAAAAATAACAATTTAAGCCCATTTTACCAAATTCTTCCAATCCTCCAAATCCCACTTCAAAACCACTGAACGCTGACAAATCACTTCCTTTTCTTAAGCTCGGCATCAAGTTTAAAATCCATTCATCACTCCAAAAAAACAGCCTTTCCAAACGAATTTGAAAAGGCTATTTATTTACCTAAGCCGGTATTTTTATTTATCCCAATAAGTAGGTAGCACAACAAACATCATAAACACAACTGCGCTCCTTATTTATTCGTTTCTCCTTTATAATAATCATCAAAAACCTTATCCACCGGTTCCCAGAGTTCAATTTTATTTCCTTCAGGATCTAAAATATGAGCAAATTTACCGTAATCAAAAGTCTGTATTTCTCCAATAATTTCTACGCCATCCGCTTTCAATTCTTCGAGCAGAGCCTCTAAATCCACCACTCGATAATTGATCATAAATTCCTTTTTCGAAGGCTCGAAATAAGTCGATTCTTTGGAAAAAGTACTCCAGGAAGTATAACCGCTTTTTTCAGGATTATCCGCTTGACGCCATTCAAAAGGAGCGCCATACTCCGTGGTGATCATGCCTAAATTTTGAGCGTACCAGTTTCGCATCTTCACAGGGTCATCACATTTAAAAAAGACCCCGCCAATACCTGTTACTTTTTTATTGGCCATAGACTTTAATTTTAAAGTGTTTTGAGTAATTATTTTTGATGCTACGATAACTCGACGAAGGAGACTCAAGAACGAAGCAAACTAATTCTCCTTATTTTTTCCCATGCTTTTTTGCCCAGGAATCACGAAGACCAACAGTTCTATTGAAGACCAAATGATTTTCCGTCGCATCTGGATCCAAGCAATAATAGCCTTTGCGCATAAACTGGTAATGTTCTCCAACTTTTGCAGATTGCAAAGCAGGTTCAACATAAACTTCCGTCAAAACTTCCAAGGAATTAGGATTGATAAATTCTTTAAAATCTTTCTCCGGATCGGCCATTGGAAATTCAGCAGAAAAAAGTCGGTCGTAATTCCGCACCTCCACTTTCACCGCATGCGGGATCGACACCCAATGCAAAGTTCCTTTGGCTTTTACACCAGAAGTATCAGAACCTGATTTGGAATCCTCGTAATAGGTACATCTGATTTCTGAGATTTCTCCATTTTCATCTTTAGAAAAATCTTCGCAATGCAGAATATAGGCTCCCTTTAAGCGAACATTTTTTCCAGGACCTAAACGGAAAAATTTCTTCGGCGGATCTTCCATAAAATCTCCACGCTCAATATAAAGTTCTCTTGAAAAAGGAACTTCTCTACTTCCACTTTCTGGATCTTCTGGGTTGTTTTCGATGCTCAATAATTCTTCTTTCCCTTCCGGAAAGTTCGTTATGACTAGTTTTACCGGATCCAAAACGCCCATCACCCGAGAAGATACTTTATTCAAATCTTCCCGCACACTAAACTCCAATAAAGCCATATCAATGACATTATCTCTTCTGGCTACCCCTACTTTTTGAGCGAAATTTCGGATCGACGCTGGCGAGTACCCTCGACGACGGAAAGCAGAAATCGTAGGCATTCTCGGATCATCCCAACCATTGACATGCCCTTCTTCTACCAATTGGCGAAGACGACGTTTACTCATCACGGTATAATTGAGATTCAGTCTGGCAAACTCCGTTTGCTTACTCGGAAAAATCTCTAATTTTTCAATAAACCAATCGTATAGAGGTCTGTGATTTTCAAATTCTAAAGTACAAATCGAGTGAGTAATCCCCTCGATAGAATCGGATTGTCCATGGGCAAAATCATACATTGGATAGATCACCCAATCGTCACCAGTACGGTGATGATGCGCTCTTAGGATACGATACATTAATGGATCGCGCAAGTGCATATTTGGAGAAGACAAATCAATCTTAGCTCGCAAAACTTTGGCACCATCTGGAAATTCTCCAGCTTTCATCCGTGCAAATAAATCAAGGTTTTCCTCGATGCTTCGGCTACGGTTGGGAGTTGGTTTTCCTGGCACAGTCGGACTGCCTTTGTGAGCAGCAATTTCCTCAGAAGTGGAATCATCCACATAGGCCAATCCTTTTTCAATTAATTGGACGGCCATGGCATAAAGTTGGTCAAAATAATCGGAAGCATAAAGCTCCTCTCCTTCCCATTCGAAGCCCAACCATTTGATGTCTTTTTTTATGGATTCTACATATTCCGTATCCTCTTTGACCGGATTGGTATCATCAAAGCGTAGGTTGGTTTTTCCTCCAAATTTTTGAGCTAAACCAAAATTGACACAAATGGACTTGGCGTGACCAATGTGCAAATATCCATTGGGTTCCGGGGGAAAACGAGTGAGCACTCTCCCATCGTTGACTCCATTGGCCAGGTCATTTTCAATTTTTACTTCTAAAAAATTTTTGGATTCTACTTTTTCTGTATCCATAATAAGCTTGATTTAAGAAAGTGTTTGGCGTACGGTAATAAATTTAATACTCGTACTTACAAGGCTTTAAAAGCCCTCTTTTATTTAACTCCGTTTCTTACTAAAAGATTCCAACTCGTATGCTAAGCGACAGGAAATTACATTTTCTCTGGCATTTGAATACCGAGTAATTCCATCCCGCTGGTCAAAACCTTGGCGACCATATCGCTCAATTTCAATCTAAAGCTTCTGGCAGCTTCGCTTTCTGCTTTTAGAATTGGAAACTCGTGATAATATCTATGATAATTTTTGGCTAGATCGTAGCAAAAAGCAGCAACAGCAGAAGGATCATAATCTTCTGCGGCCGCCTGAATGATCGCAGGGTATCTTGCGATTATAGCAATGAGATCCGTCCCTGCTTTTTCAGGATTAGGATAGCCAGAAATGTCTGAAAAATCCAGGTTTTCTTCTTTTGCTTTTCGCAATATTGATTTTGCTCTAACACAAGCATTTTGAATATATGGCCCGGTATGTCCTTGCAAATCGACCGATTCTTTTGGATCGAATAACATGCGTTTTTGTGGATTCACCTTGAGGATAAAATACTTTAAAGCAGCCAAACCAATATCCGTGTTTACAGACAATTGTTCTTCTTCTGTTAGTTCTACAATCACTCCACTGTTCAATGAATTTTTTCTAGCCTCTTCGATCACCTCTGCGATCAATTCATCTGCATCCACTACCGTTCCTTCTCTGGATTTCATTTTTCCGGTAGGTAAATCTACCATCCCATAGGAAAGATGTTTTAAACCATCTGCATAAGAAGCTCCCAGTCGTTTCATGATTTCAAAAAGAACTTTGAAATGATAAATTTGCTCATCTCCAACGACATAAACCAATTTATTCATTTGGAAATCATCATACCGCAACATCGCTGTACCAATATCCTGGGTCATATAAACGGAGGTACCATCAGCTCGCAAAACCAGTTTGTGATCTAGTTTTACATCTTCCAAATCTATCCAAACCGAACCATCTTCTTTTTTGTAAAAGACGCCTTTTTCCAAAGCCTCCAAAACTCGTTCTTTACCGATCAGATAGGTTTCGGATTCGTAATAATTTTTATCAAAACTAACTCCTAATTTTTTATAGGTTTCTCCAAATCCCTGATAAACCCAATCGTTTAATTTAGACCAAAGGGCTCTGGTATCTGGGTCATTGGCTTCCCATTTGAGGAGCATTTCTCTGGCTTCATTGAGGATGGGTGCTTCGGGTTTTTCGATGCCTTTGGCAGTGAGTTCTGCGATTTGTGCTTTTTCCTCTGAACTGAATTTTACATAGTATTCTCCGACTAGGCGATCTCCTTTTTGTCCAGTTGATTCTGGTGTTGCTCCATTACCATATTTCTGCCAAGCCAACATGCTTTTGCAAATGTGGATTCCACGATCATTGATGATCTGTACCTTGTCGACTTCATAGCCAGCGGCCTCCAAAATCTGGCTGCAAGACCAACCAAGCAGGATATTTCGGACATGTCCCAGGTGGAGAGGCTTATTGGTGTTGGGAGAAGAAAATTCAACCAATACCTTTTTATTTTTAGCAGCTCCAAATCCATAGTTGGGGATTTCGTAAGCTTCATTAAAGAAATTGAGCCAATAAGCATCAGAGATTTCAACATTTAAGAAACCTTTGATGACATTAAAATTCTGGATCTCCGGAATATCTTTGACCATAAAAGCCCCCAAATCAGCACCAATATCTTCTGGTTTCTTTTTGGCAGCTTTGGTGTAAGGAAAAACAACGACGGTATAGTCCCCAGTAAATTCTTTTCTGGTGACGGAGATATTAACCTTTTCAGGAGCTACCGTGTGATCGTAAAGTGCTTCTACCGCTTTGGCAACACCTTTTTGAATTATTTCTACTACGTTCATTATTGCGATTTTTGGCTTCGACCTCTTGCTGAATGGCTAGCTTGGTGGAAAGCAGGCGCAAATTTAAGTAAATGGACTCAAATTGCAGGATAATGACCCGCTTTATTTACAAAGCGCGAATCAGACGAAAATAAGAAAAAAAAGATTAGAAATTTGGTGAGACGCCTAGGAACATTTAAGCCCTAGGCACAAGACGTTTGAGTTTGACCTTTCCCGGGTCACAATCCTTACCCGTGGTTTTACCCTGCCAATGGCCTTCTAAGCTCCAAATGGGTCCTTCTTTTTTGAGTACCAATTGGTAGTTTTTCATACACCATTCGAGTCCTTCGGTCAGTTTACTATCTAAGATCTCAAGGTCTTTTATCAAAATAATGGAACTGCTGTGAACAATGCCTTCGATATTCATTTCTGCATAAATGGTGTCAACAAAAACATAGGATCTCCCCTTCAATTTTTTTCCCTCTTGAGTAAGGTTTAGCTCTATACCAAATTCCGCTCGATAGCCATCTGCCTGAGTAATGACTCCTTTCCAGGTGCCACTAAAGGGGATTTTGTCTTTTTGAGCATTCGCGGCAATGGAGAATAGTACCGTGAATAGTAATATTACATACTTTTTGTTTAGCCAATTCATCGATTTATAAATTTTCACCAAGTTAAACAGTTTTTGCTAAATGCTGCTTTGTTTTATAGACAAACCTTTGATTTGCGGGGAAAGTTCCTGTTTTCTGTGGGATTCTATGGTCTTCCCTTTCTTTAGGTAGAAACGCTTTATCTAGAACGCGGAATCAATACCTACAAGTATTATCCGGGCTTATTCCATATCTGAGCAGGAAAAAGTAAGAGCCTTATTTGTTTTCAAAAAAACTAAAAATGGTGGTTCCGTAATTTCGAGATTCGATGAAATTGGGGTGTTTTTGAAAATCGTGATTGGGATTGTGTTCCATGACAAAAAGTCCTTCGGGGGCCAAAATATCATGTTCGAAGACTTTATCAGGGATGGTGTCGAGGGTGGGCAAAGGATAGGGTGGTCCTGCAAAGATGTAGTCGTATTGCTCTCCGGTAAATTTCATGAATTTGAAAACATCGTTTTTTACAATCCGCAAACGGTCTTCAATGCCCAGCGTTTGTGCTGTTTTTTTTACGAAAGCTATACAGCCACCAAATTTGTCGACATAGGTTACGTTTTCGCAACCTCTCGAAATAAATTCGTAGCTATGATTTCCTGTTCCCCCAAAGAGGTCTAAAAATTTGGTTTCCGAAAAGTCGATTCGGTTTTGCAGGATATTAAAAAGTCCTTCCTTGGCAAAATCCGTAGTTGGCCGGGTAGGCCAATTATTTGCAGGCGGATTAAACCTTCTCCCTTTAAATTCTCCTCCGATTATTCGCATAGCTTTAAGCTGTATAAGTCAAAATAAAAATGTAAATCTTCTTGCTTTAGATCATCGTCAAAACGATAATAATCTGGACTTTGTACCAAATTGAGCAAACGAATGTAGCGGTAAAGCAAGTGATAAATTTTAGAATCTTTGATCAACAGACCAGAAATAGTGAGCGGCACAATTTCTGGTTTTAATTGAAACTGGTGATAAACCAAAAGTACGTAGTAAATAAAATCTTCCGGAGTTTGAAAAGGAAAGACATTATTGAATAATAATTCCTTTCCTACAAAAGCCATTACCTGAACTTCCCGATCATGGACATTGATAAAAACCTGGTGTCCACTCAAAACTGCCGCAAGCTTGGAATAGCCTTCTAAGACTGCTGTTTGGTGATGAAAAAGCTTGGCAGAAGGAAAGAAATTTTCTAATACTTTCGCATTAGCGTCATTCAGTCCAAAGACATTTCTTATTTGCAAACCCTTAATAAAATCTGCTTGCAAACGATCCGTTGCGGGAAAATCAATGATATTCTTGAGATAAATCGCCAATTGATCCCCTGAAAACAAAGGTTCCGGGATGATCGTATTCTTGGTATTGCTAAACCCAATTCGGGTGCTTTGGTAAGGAAGATTCAATAAAGAATCTGTTCGGCAAACATCGCGAATGGCTGCGGCCAGCGAATAATTTGGAGAAAGAGGCTTATTATACACATAGCTCTTCAGGGCATTAACGTGTTGCTGCCCATCAGAAATCAAAAAAGAAAACCTGTCCACCCCAATAAGGATGGACAGGTCATTGGCATTGGATTTCTTAGATAAACTCTGATCTATTTCGTAGTCAAATATTATCTTTCCCAATTTCCAGCGATATTTGGAGCGTAGCGGTCACCGAATTTGAGGGCAGCAGACGGCTCGTAGCTATCGTCATATTTTCTATACCGTGCGTCACCAAATGGCCCCATAAATTCTTGCCAAGTCGTAGCGACTTCTACCACGTTTACCAAAGTACTTTGGTAAGTGAGGGTATCTGCCCAAATTGTAAATTTAGCACCATCACTATAAGGCACATAAGAAAGAGAATCCATTTTGATTCCTTTTTCTTTGGCAGCAGTCAAAGCAGCCATATAAGTAGTGTCGTAGCGAATGATTTCTTCTCCACCATTTGCATCTGGATCACCAAATACAGAAATGGTTCGAATTTGTCCAGTTTCTAAAACCTGGTTGAGGGTGTCGAAGCTTGGAGCAAATTCTCCGGTCACCTCTCGATAGAGTTCTTGTGCCATACGAATTTGCACTAATCGATCAACTACAGCAGTTTTTCGTTTTTCTTTTTCTGCCTTAAATTTAATCGGCTCTCGGATACTGTCTATGAGTACCCAAACCAAAAGACCAATTAAGGCAACTAAAGCGATATTGATACCTAATCTCATAAGGGTAAATTTTTCGTTTGATTCAACGCAATAATAATACTTTTAATTTAAAAAAAAGGGAAATCCTCATTTCTAAATACAAGAAAAAGCAAAAAAAGATGGGCAGACCTTACTATACAGGGAAGTCCTACAGCAATAGATGCAATTCCTAGCGTTTTTGGTGGGTTTAGCCACGAATTTATTTATTTTTTTGATTTTTATCCGGTCAAGCCAAAAAATAAAAATTGCAAGGCAGGTTTTCTATCGTATTTAAGGCTTACTTGGATAAGCTCGATAAAAGCCATTTAAAGGCCTTTTCCTTTTTGTAAGACCACATATCTATCAGCGATAGGTTTCCTTTTGGATCGGCTATTTCCCAAAATGTTGATCCCCAATCAGACATTCACCATTATAGGAAGCGCCTTCATCGACAACCAATTTTTTAGCGGTAATTTTACCTTGAACAATTCCGGTTACATGCAAATGAAGTCGACCATTCACTTTGATTTCTCCTTCAATTTTGCCTTCAACATTGGATTCTCCGCATTGAATGGTGCCTTTGACGATTCCCGTAGGGCCCATAACGAAGCGTTTTTGGCAAATTACATCTCCGACGATAGTGCCATCTACTCTTAGGTCCTCCACACTTGTAAATTTTCCTTCAATTACAGTACCTTTGGCGATAAAGCAGGTTTGTCCTACAGTTGGCAAGGCTCCGCCAGAATTTGAGCCATTTTGTGTACCATTGGTACTGGCTTTTGTTTTTGATTTAGTTCCAAACATAATTAGTAGATTGTAGAAAGTAGTATCAATTAATGATCAAATATAGCATTAAAATACATAAGACAATATAATGCTATGTAGTTTGAAGGAATTATTTTAATTTTTCCTTTCGACCTTTTGTAATAACTTGCTTCCGTCCTATCAATAGTTGGACGGATTATTTTAATTCTTCTCCTAAGACAAATTAAAAATGAGTGTTTATATTTTAGCTATTGAGTCTTCTTGTGACGATACTTCTGCGGCAGTTTTGCGCGACGGAGAGGTTTTGAGTAATTGTGTTGCCAATCAGGATGCCCACCGTTTATATGGTGGAGTCGTACCGGAGGTGGCTTCCCGAGCACATCAGGTCAATATTATTCCAGTGGTAGATTTGGCTTTGAAAAAAGCAGGGATTCGCAAGGAAGAACTATCTGCGGTAGCTTTTACGAGAGGGCCAGGCTTGATGGGTTCCTTGATTGTGGGAGTAACTTTTGCCAAATCATTTGCCTTGAGTCTGGGAATTCCGATGATTGAAGTCAATCATATGCAAGCGCATGTATTGGCTCATTTTGCGGAAGCGCCTAAACCTGCTTTTCCATTCTTGTGCCTAACTGTTTCTGGTGGTCATACGCAAATTGTATTGGTGAGGACCGCTATGGACCTAGAAGTTTTGGGCAGCACCATAGATGATGCAGCTGGAGAAGCTTTTGATAAAACCGGAAAACTATTGGGCTTGGACTACCCTGCGGGTCCTTTGATTGATAAATATGCGAAAGAAGGAAAAGCGGTCTTTCCTTTTCCAGAGCCTAAAATCGCTGATCTAAATTTCAGCTTTAGCGGATTAAAAACTTCCATTCTTTATTTTCTAAAACGAGAACTTAAAACCAACCCGAATTTTATTCAGGAAAACCTAAATGATATTTGTGCTTCTGTGCAAAGTAGAATTGTGTCGATCCTTTTGAATAAACTGAAGAAGGCGGTGGAACAAACGGGTGTAAAAGAAGTTGCTATTGCAGGTGGTGTATCGGCTAATTCTGCGCTGCGAAAGGGCTTGCAAGAGTTGGGAGAGCAGCAGGGCTGGGAAGTTTACATTCCTGCCTTTCAATTTTGTACGGATAATGCGGGGATGATTGGGGTCACCGGGCACTTTAAATATCTGGCCAAGGATTTTGTAGGTCAGGAAGTAGCGGCGGTGCCGCGTTGGAAAATCGGTGCGGACTTGAATAAATCCTAAGCAGGTGTTCAAAATAAACTATAGTATTCTCTCTGGCTTCTTTTTCTATTACTCTTCGTTGAAGAACCTCCTCACCTAGCTACGGCTAGGATCGGGAACCATTCGCCTCGATTAATAAAAAAAATAAACTCAGATATAACATATAGATATTTTTGACCACCTGCTTAAGTAGTTTACTTTTTTCTTCTATATCAATAAAGCGTAAACAAATAAACGTTCAGTTTTAACCTATACCACCTACCATAATGCGGCGCACAATTAACTTGATGCCAGCAAATCAGTTCGATTAAATCAATTTACTATGTTTAATAAAGTCTTAGCATCTCAATTTATTTTTTGCTTGCTTTGCTTATGTTCTTTCCATCTTGATGGACAAGATGTAAGCTTAGAAAACACCGAATCATTTTATCCAGATTCAGAAATGTTAAAAAATGATTCAGTTAGGTGGGCATATCTTAATGTGCCAGAAAACTGGGATGATCCTACAAGCAATCAAATTAAAATTGCGGTAGCTATTTTAAAAAATACCTCAGGGAATAAAAATTCTGATGCAGTTATTTTCATACAAGGTGGTCCCGGAGCAAGTGGCACTTCATCAGTTTGGTCTTGGCTCGCACATCCACTACGGAAAAAGAATGATATTGTATTGTTCGACGTTAGAGGAACTGGCTTTTGTGAACCAAGACTTTGTCCAGAGTTGGGTAAAGAGTTAATGAAGATATTGGCTAAAAATCAAAGTCCTGAAGAAGATGAAAAGGAGAAGGTAGCGGCCTCATTAACATGCAAACAAAATCTTCTAAACAAAAATATTGATATTCATGCTTATAACAGTTTATCTGTTGCAAAAGATTTGAATGCTTTAAAAACACAATTGGGTTATCAAAAATGGAATACCTATGGCGTTTCGTATGGAACTTATATGGCACAAGTTTATGCCAGTTCTTTTCCGGATGACATCAAAAGCTTGCTCCTTGATTCTTCCATTCCCGAAATATCAACTTACTATACAAAGAATACAACAAACTTTCTAAATAGTCTTTCCATTGTATTTAAAGAATGTAAGAATAATAAAGAATGTAACGACGCTTACCCAAACTTAGAGGATGTTTTCTACCAAACAATTGCTAATCTGGAAACCAATCCAATAACAGTCGCCGTAGATAAAAAAATAATTGAATCAGAAGAATTCACCTATAATGCCGAAGATTTTAAAGTAGCAATCCAGCAAGCATTATACCATCGGAATTTGGTTGAGGTATTGCCCCTTTTAATATATCAGTTTCATGACAGAAATGAAGCAGCACTTGGAAATTTAGTGGCCGCTTTTTCAAGTTTACTTTCCATGGACTATGGCGTATACTATTGCGTCAGTTGCAATGAGGTACTCCACAATAATGATTTTTCGAATTTTCAAAAAAATGCTGCGATTACTAAAGGAGTAAATGGGGGAATTTCATTTTATGAAACTGACTTTGCGGTTTGCAATAAATGGAATGAAAAGTCTTTAGATTCTACAAAGCTAATTCACCATAACCTATCTAACCTTAAAGATTTGAATGTACCAGTCCTTATTTTTGGTGGTGAACTTGATCCGATAACACCACTTTCCAATGGGGAGGAATTGGCTGAAATTTTTTCGAATGCCTATTTCGTTAAGGTAAGAACATTTGGACATACTCCTAGTTTTACATGGATGGGGAATGGGCTTACAGAAAGGTTTGTCAGTTCACCATCTGAAAGTCCAGATTTAAGTGCATTTGGAAAAATACCCGACATTAATTATGCTAAAGACATTAAAATAAATGCAGGCGTTTCAAGTATGGGCAATAGTTTGAGTCAATTGAATTTAATGTTTCTTGCCCCATTAGTTATAGCCTTGCTTTTAATGCTAAGCTTTATCATCGTATTCATTGTCAACCTTTTCAGAGGCAAGTATAGTTTCCTTCCTGACAAGATCATTAGAGGAGGAACATTGTTGACCTCAATTATAGGTATTGCCTCTTTAGTTGGATTTATTTTGGCATTAGGTGAAGTTTCAAGATTAAATTATTATGTCTTAGCATTTGGATTACCTGATCGATATAGCTACCTCTTCTTGGGATTATTGATATTCGTCATTTTATTAATAATAACATCACTTTACTTTATCGCTTACTTAAAAAAGATTACCAACAGAAGTGTTATCATTTCTGTCCTATTCTCTCAGCTACTTTGTGTGGTTTATTTTATGTATTGGGGTATTTTATAAAGAAAGTTGTTTAAAGATGGAGTAATATAATACGAGCACTTTTTTTACCTAATGCTTCCCCTCTTTTCTTTACAATAGCTTTGGCTATTCCTTTAGAAAACGAGTCTCCCCTAGACAAAAAATCCATCTCCTATTTAAGGATACACCATCTTTAAATAACTTCAAAAACGCATGTTTTAAAATTATCAAATCCATTATTTTTTTAAAAAATTTTTTAAAATGAAAAAAATCTATTATTCCGGCTCTGCTCTGCTTTTAGCAATTTTTAGCTTTGTAATTTTTTCGAATTTCTATACACCTGATACACTTCAGAAATCTCCACCATTAGCTCCTCAAGGTTTGGTAACAGAAGAAGTTTGTGGAATTACAGTAGAAGATCATTATCGTAATTTGGAAAATATAGAAGATGAAGTGGTAAAAAAATGGCTGAAACAACAGGAAGAATATGCAAAGGACTACCTGAATAAAATTCCAAGAAGACAATACTTGATAGACAAGCAACTGGAATTCAATAAAAGGTCAACTAGTTTGATAACACAATTAAGGCTTTCTGATGACAATCAACATTTTTATGTAAAAAGAGTGGGTAATGAAAATGCTTCGAAAGTATTTTATCGAAAAAACTTCTCTGCTCCGGAGCAATTATTATATGACCCTAAAGACTTTAAACCCGAAGCCGATAAGACCTATTCAGTCAATTACGTTCAACCATCAAGGAATGGAGAAAAGCTGATAATTAGCTTGACGGAAGGAGGTCGAGAGTTTTCTGAGATAATTATCATGGATGTAAAAACTAAAGAACTGCTTCCTGATAGAATAACGAACTGTCGACCTGCTGACGGTCCTGGTATTACTTGGCTTCCTGATAATTCAGGATTTTATTATTTACATTATCCAGTTTCTGACTTTTCCTCTGATTTATTGTTTAAAGACACAAAAGCAGTTTGCCATACTTTAGGTCAAGATTCTAAGGTATTGAATGAAGTATTTTCTCGCACAAATAATCCTAAACTAGATATAGTTCTCCAAGACTTTCCAGTTGTAACTTTATTCGATAAGGATGATGATTACTTATTTGGTGAATTGTTGGGGGCTTCCAGGAATGCTGATACCTATTATGCCAAAATAGACAATTATTCATCCAATAAATATGAGTGGAAATTACTATTCACAGAAGCTGAAAAAATTATTTACTTCTATATTTTTGAAAACGATATAATTTATCTGACAGGTAAGAATGCTTCTAAGTTTAAAATTTGTAAAACACCACTTGATAATCCCGATTTTAACAACCCTACCGTTCTGGTGGAAGAAAAGGAATCAGAGGTCATTCAAACAATAAGTGTAACTTCTGATGGTGTATATTATGTATCTACTGAAAACGGTGTTGTTTCTAGATTATATCATATCAAAGATGGTATTGAAAAAGAGATAGACCTCCCAGTAAAAGCAGGAACGATCACTCTTGTGTCAAAAGGTAGAAACTATCCAGAACTTTGGGCAATTATTGGCGGTTGGGCAAACTCGCCTATAAGATATTTATACGATTTTAAAAACGATGTATTTGAAGAAGCCGAACTTACACCACCTACTGAATACCCTGAATTTGATGATATTGTAGTAGAAGAAGTACTTGTGAAATCCCATGACGGTGTCGAAGTACCACTTTCAATTTTCTACAAAAAAGGCATAAAGAGAGATGGAAAAGCACCAGTGATGTTTTATAGTGGTGGGACCTATGGTATTTCTCTTACCCCTTCTTTTAATATACCTAATCTTCTTTTTACTATGGAAGGTGGGATTTTAGCTGTTGCTCATATTAGAGGTGGTGGAGAAAAAGGTGTGGAGTGGCATCAGACAGGAATCAAAACAAATAAACATAATTCATGGAAAGATTTAATTGCTTGTGCGGAATATATGGTCGAAGAAAAATATACTTCAAAGAAAAAAATTGCAATCTGGAGTATAAGTGCTGGATGTGTTTCTGTTGGTAGAGCCATGACAGAAAGGCCAGATTTATTTGGAATTGCTGTTCCAGAAGCAGGTGTAATGAATGCTATGCGATTTGAAAAAACACCAAATGGTTTAAATAATATTAGAGAATTTGGAACATTGGAAAACCCTGAAGAATGTAAAGCGCTTTATGACATGGATGCTTACCTTCATATCGAAAAAGGTGTTGACTATCCTGCAACATTAATAACAGCAGGTTTCAATGATCCTCGGGTAATTATTTGGCAACCCGCTAAATTTGCTGCGAAGCTACAAGCCTACCAAGGCTCTGATAAACCCATTTTATTTCTAGTTGATCATGATGCCGGGCATGGACCAGGAGAGTTGCTTCTTAAAATGTACGAAGCTCGCGCAAATACAATATCATTTGTTTTAAATCAAGCAGGACATCCTGACTATCAGGATGAAGTGGTAGGCGCAAAAAAGTAATTTTTAAAAATAAAGCTAAAAATTACTACCATTTTTACATGATCCTAAATTGATTCTTATTTAAGCATACATCACAGTTAAGTAAAATTCAACAATTGAATTTGCATAGGGAAACAAAGCTGAAATATTTGATCCTCAATTCAAATAAAAGCATTTGTTTTCCTATGCCTTCAATTGTCTTGCCAACGATAAATTTAACTGTTTCCAATTCCAACAAAATAATATAATAAGCGAACTTAAAATGAACTCCATTAAAGAAAAAATTATATCCAATTTTTGGATTAATAAGACCAAAGACTGCGCAGTACTGAAGGATAGATCTGTTCTTCTAACGGAAATGAATAGTTTGACTCTTCGCAAAGAAGAAGTCAACTACTATTCTCAGTTGACTTCTAATAATGAGATAGCAGAGTTTACGGTTTTAATTGCTCTTTACAATATGCTGCTGCAGCGGTACTTTGAACCGTCTCCCTTTATTTATTCTGTAGGCTTGAATAAATCAAGACAG
The DNA here is from genome assembly GCA_938015925.1 of uncultured Saprospiraceae bacterium. GTDB lineage: Bacteria > Bacteroidota > Bacteroidia > Chitinophagales > Saprospiraceae > CALLVY01. The sequence goes on along the minus strand of CALLVY010000005.1, from coordinate 24,356 downwards.
CCCTTGTTGAATACGATCATTGTCAATGAACAAAAAACAGTAAAGGAATGCCTTAATGATGTAAAAAAGGAAATTCAGGAAATTTATAAACACCGTAATTATACAGAAGAATTTGGTGAAAAATATCCTTTTGCAGGATATGCACAATATGGATTTTATTTTAATGTTGATCCTTCTGAGATAAGTAGTGATCTGCCATTTTCACTTGCCGTTAGCACAAGGCAATCAGAATTAACACTACAATTAAGATATGATGAAAATTTTGTCAAAAAAGACATTGCAATCCATTTTTTAGAAAACCTAAAAAGGTGGATTAGCGATCTTAAAACAAATCTAAATGAAAAAATAAACACGATTTCAATTCTTGCGGAGTCTGAAAAAGAATTGCTCCTGGAAAAATTTAATAATACTCAAGCAAACTATCCACATGAAAAAACTTTAGTAGATTCATTCGAAGAACAAGTAGTAAAAACGCCAGCGAATATTGCTGTTGCCTTCGAGGGAATTAGTCTTTCCTATCAGACTTTAAATGAAAAAGCAAATCAACTTGCCAATTTTCTTATTGAAACTAAAAAAACCAAGCAGAAGGACTTTGTTGGTATCAAAATAGAAAGAAGCGAAAATTTACTAATTGCTATTTTAGCCGTTTTAAAAACAGGAGCCAGTTATGTTCCATTGGATACCAATTACCCAGAGGAAAGGTTGAAGTATCTAGAGCAAGATAGCGATTGTAAAACTATAATTGATCAGCATTTAATGGATCAGTTTAATGCTACTAGTCAAGAATATGATAAGAAAAACATTCAGCTTAAGATAAGTTCGGATGACCTGGCTTATATCATCTATACCTCTGGAACAACAGGCAATCCTAAAGGCGTGATGATCACTCATCAAAATGCAGTGGCCATGTTGCATTGGGCATCGAATGAATTTGATAGCTCTAAAATTGAGGTAGTGTATGCCGCAACATCTCATTGTTTCGACCTTTCCATTTATGAGATGTTTTACACCCTATCAATAGGGAAGAAGATTAGAATATTTGAATCTGCACTAGGTATTAATTCAGCACTTACAAAGGATCGTAATATCCTCCTCAATTTAGTGCCTTCCAGTATGCGAAATATTCTCCAAAGTGAGGCTAGCCTTGAAAATGTAAATATGGTCAATTTGGCTGGAGAACCATTCCCGGTTGACATCGCCAATAGTTTATTGAAAATCGTTCCTGAAGTAAGAAATTTATATGGACCATCAGAGGATACGACTTATAGTACTTGTTATAAATTAGCTGTAGACAAATCTTATAAGACCATTCCAATTGGCAAACCAATCACCAATACAAAAGCATTTGTGCTTGACGAGACGAGGGAATTGGTTCCAATTGGAGTTGTTGGGAAACTTTACTTGTCAGGTGCAGGAATTACAAAAGGTTATTTAAATAAACAATCACTTAGCGAAGAGAAATATATTGAACATTATTTGGTCCCTGGAGAAAAATTATACGATACTGGTGATCTCGTTAAATGGGGACAGGATGGAAACCTTATCTACCTAGGAAGAAAGGATAAGCAAATTAAACTGAGAGGATACCGAATTGAAATTCTGGAAATTGAAAACGTGCTAAGTTCATTTTCTGAGAATATTGGGCAAGTGGTGGTTCAGCTTAAACAGCATCTAGGTAAAGATGTTTTGGCAGCCTATTATGTGGTTAAAGACAAAGAAAAAATTAATCCAAATGATTTTAGGACTTTCTTGGAAGCTAAGCTGCCTTCCTATATGATTCCTAATTTCTTCATCAATCTAGATAAAATTCCATTAACACCAAACGGCAAAATTGACAAATCTGCACTGCCTGATATCGAATCGGATTCCATTGCAAAAAATGAATATACTCCACCAAGTAATTCCACAGAAAAAGCACTTGTTGAAATATGGGAAAATGTATTAGGTGTCGCTCCAATCGGAATTGATAATCGCTTTTTTGATCTCGGCGGACATAGTTTAATGATTTCGCAAATTATTAACGCTATATACAAAACGCTTAAAAAGGAAGTTTCTTACAAAGCATTTTATGCTAATCCTACCATCGCAGAACTGAGCAAAGTCTTAAAGGATCAAGCCTATTTGTCAATTCCTAATACTCCTATTTCTCCTACTTACCCTTTAACAGATTCTCAAAATAGAATGTGGGTACTTAGTCAATTGGAAGGTGGCTCTCAAGCTTATAATATTCCAATTGCATTGAAAATGAATGGACACATCAATGTAAATTTATTTGAAGAAGCTTTTAGGAAATTAATCAATCGACACGAAATTTTAAGAACTTCTTTTATAGTGGATAATGAAGGAGAAACCAGGCAATCCATTCTTCCTGCTGATAAAATCAATTTCAAATTAGACATTGAAAGCTTCTCGACCAATCAAAATAAATACAAAGCAGTTAATCAGTATATAAGCGAAAAGAATAAGGAAGCTTTTGATCTTGAAAATGCGCCTTTAATAAAGGGAGCCTTACTAGAGTTAAATAAGGAAGAATACATTTTGTTCGTTTCCATGCATCACATCATTGGTGATGGTTGGTCGATTGAATTATTGGCTTCAGAATTAATGCTGTGTTACAATAAATTATCTAAGAAGGAAACAATAGATTTACCAGCACTAAATATTCAATATAAAGATTATGCTGCATGGCTAAATGAAGATGCCCAGCAAGCCAAACAAAAAGCTTCTGAACAATATTGGATAGATCAGTTTTCTGATGAAATCCCTGTTTTGGAATTTCCAGCCTTTAATTCTCGACCATTAGTAAAAACATATAATGGGGCACGAATAAATCACCGGTTCTCAAAGGAGTTTTTAAAAGATATAAAAGCATTTTCCAAAAGTCAAGATGCGACACTATTCATGACCTTATTGGCGGGAATCAATACCCTATTATTTCGCTATACCGATCAAGAAGATATCATCATTGGAACACCCATTGCTGGCAGAGCGCATCCTGACCTAGAACAGCAAATTGGTTTGTATTTAAATACCTTGGCAATTAGAGCGAAACCTGAAGCCAAGTTAAGTTTTGATGCTTTTCTGAAAACCGTAAAATCGACTTTATTAAAATCATACGAACATCAAAATTATCCCTTAGATAAGTTGGTTAAACAATTAAATCTAAAAAGAGACACTAGTAGATCTCCGTTATTTGATGTAATGATCGCTTTGCAAAATCAGGAACAGTTAAACATAAATAAATCGAGAACAGCATTTTCAGGATTGGAAATAAGCGAGTATGAAATACTAAATAATACCGCCCAATATGATCTTAGTCTTGTCGTAAGAGAGAGTGACGAATTGCTAATTAGCATAATTTACAATACAGACATTTATCATGCAGAGTTGATTGAAAATTTCTTGCTTCACCTTGAACAATTATTTATATCCGTTTTTAAAGCACCAGAAACTTTATTGTCTGAGATCAATTATTTGTCAAAAAGAGAACAGCAACTATTAATTGATCGTCATCGACCAAAAATAAATTTCAAAATTGAAAAGAACTTTGTTGAGTTGTTTGGGGAACAGGTTCTTAAAACACCTGATCATACGGCCATAGTCGTTGATGATAAAATTTATACCTATAAAGAAATCGATGAACAATCAAACCAGATCGCGCAATGCCTGGTAGAGCAGTATAAGGTTAAGTCAGAAGATTTAATTATCACTAAAATAGATAGAAGTGCAGAATTAGTGATATCTCAGATTGCCATATTAAAGACGGGAGCCGCTTATGTGCCAGTAGATCCTTCTTATCCAGATGCTAGGATTAAATATATAGAAAAGGATTGCAATAGTAATATTACAATTGATCTGAAAAAATATTCAGCACTACTTGAATTTAAGGTTAAGGGGAAATTTGAACCACGAAAAATTGAAACCAACAAACTTGCTTACGTTATCTACACTTCCGGTTCGACAGGGAATCCAAAAGGAGTAATGGTTGAACATAGTAGCTTGGTGAATTTATGTTTTTGGTCGATCGATCTATACCATATTAATGAAGAAAGTAGAGCTACTTTATTTGCTGGAGTTGGTTTCGATGTCTCGGTATTGGAAACTTTCCCTCCCTTGATTTGTGGGGCTGCCCTATATCCAATTTCAAATGCTGAATTGAGGTATGATGTTGAAAAATTAGCAAGATTTCTAAAAGATCAAAATATTTCTCATACCTATATACCAACGCTATTATGCCAGCACTTAGTTGAGCAAGGAATAGAATTACCTGGTATTACAGTGTTAACCGCAGGCGAAGCTTTAAGTCTATCAAAAGATTCCAATATAAATCTTTACAATAATTATGGACCAACAGAAAGTACCGTCATCGCCACGGTCTACAAAGTTGAGAAGCATCCTTGGATGTCAATTCCTATTGGAAAACCAATCTTAAATACGACCATCTATATTCTTGGAAATGATCTTGAATTAAAACCAGATGGAGCGGTCGGTGAACTATGTATTGCAGGAGAAGGTTTGGCGCGAGGATATTTAAATGCTCCTGAAATAACCCAAGCCAAATTTGTTCCAAATCCTTTTGCGGAAGGAGAGCGAATTTATAAAACTGGGGACTTAGCAAGATGGCTACCTGATGGCAATATTGAGTTTCTTGGTCGAAGAGATCAGCAAGTTAAAATAAGAGGTTATCGTATTGAGTTAGGAGAAATAGATCAAGCCATTTTGAGTTTGGGGATTCAGCAAGTGGTATCTGTAGCTAAAGAAGTCCGAGACGAAAAAGTAATTATTTCTTATTTGGTTGCTGAAGAAAAATTAAACAAAGACCACCTTAGAGGCAAACTAGCTGAAATATTACCTGAATATATGATCCCCACTTACTTTGTAGAAATGCAAAGTATTCCAATGACCGCAAATGGAAAGGCCGATCTGAAATCCTTACCAGCAATTGAAGAAAAAGATATTCTTCAAAGCAAGTACGTCGCACCAAAAACAAAAGAAGAAAAAAGCTTAGTAGGAATCTGGAAAGATGTATTAGGGATTAAAAAAATTGGCATCACAGATAATTTCTTTGAATTAGGTGGGCATAGTTTGATCATTGGTCAAGTCATTAATAGAGTACAAAAAGAATTAGGAAAGGACATCAGTTTTCAAGACTTTTTCTCCAATCCTACCATTAAAAATTTAAGCGAATATCTTAAAAAAGGGAATTATAAAGCCATTCCACCGGCTCCCATTTCTACAAGTTATCCATTGACCACCGCACAAAAAAGGTTGTGGGTTTTGAGTCAGCTAGATGGTGGTTCCTCTGCCTACAACATGCCATTGGCTGTAAATATAAAAGGTGCTATAGATGCTGATATTTTTGAAAAATCTATAGTGAAATTAATTGAACGCCATGAGATTTTAAATACCGCATTTAAGGAAGATGCAAGTGGAGAAATTCGCCAATATATTTTGCCAAACAATCGGTCTAATTTCTCTTTACTCAAAGAGGATTATTCAAAGAAGCGAAATAAACTGGAATTAGTTGATAAGTATATTGAAGAAAAGAATAGGGAGGCCTTTAAGCTTGAAAATGCGCCATTGCTTAGAGGGGCATTGCTAAAGATAAAGAAAGAGGAATATGTCTTTCTGGCATCGATGCATCATCTGATCAGTGATGGTTGGTCTATCGAAATATTGACGTCAGAGTTGATGAGTATTTATTACAGCTTAAGAAACGGAAAAGCAATAGATTTACCACAACTAAATATTCAATATAAAGACTACGCCGTTTGGTTGAATGAAACATTACAACTTGAGAAACAAAAAGTCTCCGAAAAATATTGGTTGAATCAATTTGCTGGAGATTTGCCTGTTTTGGATTTACCAAGCTTCAAGACTAGACCACGGGTAAAAACGTATAATGGTGCCAATATTAGTCACAGCTATTCGAAAGATTTTTTGGGGGAGTTGAATTCCTTTTCTGCAACTCATAATGCGACTTTGTTTATGACTTTAATGTCAGGAATAAATGCATTGTTCAGTAGATATACTAATCAAGAAGATATTATTCTTGGTACACCAATTGCAGGGAGACAACATCCTGATTTAGAAAATCAAATTGGCTTGTATTTAAATACTTTAGCCATTCGAACACCGATCAATAGCGAGCAGCATTTTATAGATTTATTAAAAACGGAGAAAGAGATATTGCTTGCGGCTTATGAACATCAGGATTACCCATTTGATGAATTGGTGAGTAAGTTGAATTTGAAAAGAGATCCTAGTCGTTCTGTTGTTTTTGATGCAATGGTGGTTTTGAACAACCAACAACAATTAAAAAACATAGATACAGAGAGCGAGTGGGGGGACCTGGAAGTCAGTAGTTATCGTTTAGAAAATAATACGGCTCAATTTGATATAAGCTTTACTTTTAAAGAAGACGAACAACTCCATTTGAACATAGAATACAATACAGATATCTATGAACGGGAAATGATGAGTCATATGTTGGCGCACTTTGAAAAACTCATGACTCAATTAATGCGTTTTCCTAAGGCTGACCTAAAAACACTAGATTTCTTTACCAGCTCAGAAGAAGATATATTTAGTAATTTTAATGACACTGATTATCCATTCCCAGCCAATTCAACGGTTCTTGATTTATTCGAAGATCAAGTAAAAAAGACCCCAGATAGTATAGCCTTGATTTTTGAAGGGATATCAATGACTTATAAGGAACTGAATGAACATGCCAATCAGTTTGCACACTTTATAAAGGAAGAAATTAAAGTACAAGCAGATGATTTATTGGGAATCAAGCTTCCACGAAGCCAATGGATGGTTGTAAGTATTTTTGGAATTATGAAAAGTGGTGCAGCATATTTGCCCATTGATATGATTTATCCAGAAGAGCGTATAGATTATATGGTTGCAGATAGCCAATGTAAAGCATTAATTGATGAGCAGGTCCTAGCTAGTTTTCAAAATAATCAGCACAAATACAAAAAGGAGCAATTAAATATAAAACCAAGTCCATCTGATTTAGCTTATGTGATTTATACTTCAGGTTCTACCGGAGCCCCTAAAGGCGTAATGATTAATCACATCAGTTTAATTGCGCGCATTCAGTATTTGATCACGGAATACGGTTTAGATGAAAAGGATAGCGTATTCTTTTATCGTTCATTTAGTTTTGATGGCGCTATAGAAGAATATTTATTACCATTTACAGTTGGCGCAAAATGCATTATTGCGGCTAGTAATTTTAAAGAGGACATACTAGGTAATATTTTATATCAAATAGAAGAAAATGGAATAACTAAATTAAATATGCCTCCCGTTCTACTAAGTGAATTGCTTAGTTATTTTAAAGAAAACAAGAAAAAAATTGATACAATATCCTTACGGAATATTGTTTCTGGAGGAGATAAATTAGCGTTGGCAACTGCAGAGGAGTGTATCCAATTATTACCAAATACCTTATTACATAATGCTTATGGCCCAACTGAATGTACCAACGATAGTACCCATTTGAGGATTGATCAAAACTATAGTGCCAATGTAATTACTATTGGTTATCCAATCCACAATACCAAAATCTATATTCTAAATGAAAAGGAGAGATTGCAACCATTTGGATTGAAAGGGGAGATATGTATTGGTGGAATTGGTGTTGCTCGGGCTTATCTAAACCGTCCTGAACTTACTGCGGAAAAATTTATCGCCAATCCTTATCAAGAAGGAGATCGCATTTATAAATCTGGAGATTTAGGAAGATGGCTCCCAGATGGTACGATAGAATTTTTAGGTAGAAAAGATCATCAAGTAAAAATTAGAGGCTATAGACTTGAATTGGGGGAAATTGAATCCGCCATGAATAAAATGCTTGATGTCGAACAATCTGTAGTAATTGTTCGGGATGATAAATCTAGTTCTAAAGAGTTGGTCGCTTATCTGGTCTGTAGTCAGCCAGTAGATCGATTAGTTATTCAAAAGGAATTGGAGGAAAAGTTGCCCTATTATATGGTTCCTAGAATTTATGTATTCCTTGATGAAATTCCAAAAACTCCAAATGGAAAACTGAATAGAAAGGCTTTGCCTGCACCAGATGAAAATGCCTATAACAAACGGGAATATATTGCTCCTGAAACTGCAGTTGAAATTAAATTGGTAGAAATTTGGGAAAAGGTTTTGGGGGTTAAAAACATTGGACTGCACGACAATTTCTTTGAGTTGGGGGGGCATAGTTTGATCATTGGACAAGTGATTAATCGCACCCAAAAAGAATTGGGAATGCGAATCAGCTATCAGGCCTTTTTCTCAAATCCTACCATAAAAGGCCTTAGTGAATCGCTTCAAGAAGATAGTTATCATGCCATTCTTTCAACTCCAAAGGCAGCTTCCTATCCATTAACTGCAGCTCAAGAAAGGTTATGGGTTTTGAGCCAAATGGAAGGTGGTTCCAAGGCATATAATATGCCAGCAGCCATAAACTTAATTGGTGCACTGGATGCAGCTATCTTTGAGGCATCTATTAGAATGTTAATAGAACGACATGAAATATTGAGGACTTCTTTTCATCAAGAGGAAGAGGGGGAAATTTATCAATTTATTTTACCCATTGAAACATTGGAATTTGAATTGGCCCAAGAAGATTATTCAAAGAAGAAGGATAAAGCTGGGTTGCTCAAAAAATATATCACCGAAAAAAATAACGAAGCTTTTGACCTTAGCAAAGCACCATTGTTGAGAGGCGCATTGCTTAAAATGGGGAAAGAAAAATATGTCTTTCTTGCTTCCATGCATCACATCATTAGTGATGGTTGGTCAATGGGAATATTAACCTCAGAGTTATTAACGATCTATAATAACTTGATGCATGGCGAACAAATAAATTTACCAAAACTAAATATCCAATATAAGGATTATGCGGTTTGGCTCAATGATAGTCTGCAACTCGAAAAGCAAAAAGTTTCCGAAGAATATTGGATGAAACAATTCTATGGCGATTTGCCAGTACTAGATTTGCCCGCTTATAAAGCACGTCCAAGAGTTAAAACTTACAATGGTGCTATCATCAGCCACCGTTATTCTAATCAATTTCTGACTCGACTAAAAGCATTCTCAAAGGAACACGATGTCACTTTGTTTATGACCTTAATGGCTGGTGTAAATGTATTGATCAACAGACTTACAGATCAGGATGATATCATTATTGGTACTCCAATTGCTGGCAGAAGTCATCCGGACCTAGAAAACCAACTTGGCCTTTTTGTAAATACATTAGCCATTCGGACTCCAATTAAGAACAATCAGGGTTTTAAAGATTTGCTAACAACAGAAAAGGAAATCTTACTGGAAGCTTACGAACATCAAAATTATCCATTTGATGAATTGGTTGGCAAACTAAACCTAAAAAGAGACCAAAGCCGTTCTGCATTATTCGACGTAATGATGGTGCTTCAAAATCAGGAGCATCTACGCGATAAAAACCAAAAATTTGCTGGACTTACGTTTAATGAATTTGAAATTGAATACGATACTGCCCAATTGGATCTTACCTTAATTTTTAATGAAACCGATCAGCTATCGTTAAGTCTAATGTACAATACTGATATTTATGATGCGGGTTCCATCAAAAATATTTTTAAACAATTCGAACAATTATTGCTCGCTGTCATGGATCAACCTGAAATAGAAATTCAGGAAATCGATTTACTTAGAAAAGAAGAAAAAGAAAAATTCCTGGTAGATTATAATGGAACAACAACAAACTATCCAAGAGCGAAATCTATTGTCAATTTATTCGAGGAGCAAGTTTTAAAGACACCGAAGAACCTAGCGGTTGCCTATGAAGGGCAAGAATTAACTTATGCGGAACTTAATGAAAAAGCGAATCAACTTGCAGCCTATCTGCTAGAAAATTACGATATAAAAACCAATGATTTAGTCGGAATAAAATTAGATCGAAGCGAACAGATCATTGTCGCCATTCTAGCAGCAATTAAATCAGGTGGAGCTTATTTGCCAATTGATATTAAATATCCTGAAAAGAGAATTGAGTACATTGAAAAGGATAGTGGATGTAAAGTAATTATTGATGAAAAAGTACTCTCAAAGTTTGAACTAAATAAATCAAAGTTTGCGAAAAGCAATCTTGGTATAGCAATCAGTGCAGAAGATTTACTGTATGTTATCTATACTTCTGGAACAACAGGAAACCCTAAAGGGGTAATGATAAAGCATTCCAACCTGAACAATTTTGTACATGCCTATGACTTGCAGGAAGGCAGGTGTAGTTTAACTTGTAATTACGTCTTTGATGTTTCCGTCATGGAAATATTTACTGCCTTATTATCAGGAAGCAGTTTGATTATTCCAACTTTGGAAGTGGTGTATGCTCCAGTTGAATATGCAAAATTTATTGCCGATCAAAATATCAATCATTGTTATTTGCATCCAATGCATTTGGAGGAAATCGCCCATCATCTGGATAGCTATAAGGAGCAGCATTTAAAGCAAATTTTGATCGGGGTGGAGCCCATTAAATTTAACACCATAAAATGGTTCCTCGACAAAAATGTAAAAGTAATCAACGGATACGGGCCAACGGAATGTACGATTTGTGCAAGCTTTTATAAGGTAAAGGAGGTCCTGGATTACAACAAAATAATTCCAATCGGCAAGCCACTGCCTAATACATCGGTTTATATTTTAAACGATAAATTGAAATTGGTTCCTGAAGGGGTAGCTGGAAAATTATATATAGCTGGAGATGGCGTCGCAAAAGGATATTTAAATAATCCGGAATTAACAAAAGAAAAATTCATTCCAAATCCATACAAGGAAGGATCGTGTATCTATGCAACAGGGGATTTGGCCAAATGGTTACCTGATGGCAATATTGAATTTATTGGAAGAAAAGATAGCCAGATAAAAATTAGAGGATATCGTATTGAACTCGGTGAAATTGATTATGCTTTAATCCAACTTGGCATCAAACAAGCGGTGTCCATTGTAAAAACCTTAAACGATAACAAAGTAATCGTGACTTATCTAGTTGCTGGTAAAACCTTAGATAAAGCAAAGCTAAGAAAGCGTTTAAAAGCGAGCTTACCAGCGTATATGATTCCTGCCTACTTTGTGGAGTTGGACTCTCTACCTTTAACCCCTAACGGAAAGTTAGATCGAAAAGCTTTGCCAGATATTGAAGACAAAGACCTGATCAAACAAGCATATATTGCTCCTCAAACAAGTGAAGAAAAAATCCTTGTTTCAATATGGGAAGAAGTATTGGGAATAGAAAAAATTGGAATTACCGACAACTTCTTTGAACTAGGAGGAAATAGTTTATTGGTCAGTAAGGTGATCAATAAAATTCAAAAAACACTTCAAAAGAAAATTTCCTATAACAACTTCTTTAGTGAGCCTAGTATCTCAGGACTAAGCAGTTACTTAAAAACAGATAGTTTTGATGTCATCCCAAAAGCTGCGCCATCAGAAAGTTATGCGGTGACACCTTCGCAACATAGACTCTGGGTATTAAGTCAATTGGAAGGGGGAGAATTGGCATACAATGTTTCTTCAGCATTGAGCTTAAAAGGTAAAATAGATAAAGTGTTGTTGGAAGCAAGTTTCAAGCAACTCATAGAACGCCATGAGATTTTGCGCACTTCTTTTAAGAGGAACGAAGAAGGTCTTGTTAAGCAATTTATTACTCCAAATAAAGCAATAGATTTTAAGCTTGGATATAAAGACTTTTCCCATAAAACGAACAAAAAAGAAGCCGTAGATCAATTCTTGATCCGTAAAAATAAAGAGGCTTTTGACTTTAATGACGCGCCACTTCTAAAAGGAACAGTAATAAAGCTTGACAAAGACGAACATATTCTATTCTTTGGAATGCACCACATTATTGGAGACGCATGGTCGCTTGAAATTTTCATTACTGAAATTATTCAAGCTTATGATCATTTGCTAGAAAAGAAAACGCTTAGTTACGCTCCACTTAATATTCAATACAAAGATTATGCAGAGTGGCTGGTAAATTCCATTCAAAATAAAGCATACCAAAAATCGGAGGCCTATTGGCTGGAAACCTTCAAAGGGGAATTGCCTGTTTTGGATTTACCATCCTATAAGTCACGACCAGCCATAAAAACATTCAATGGAGATCGTTTAACAAAGAAATTTTCAAAATCCTTATACCAGTCTTTAAACGATTTTTGTAAAGCACAGGATGCGACCCTATTTATGACCTTGATGGCAGGTATAAACACATTGCTACACAAATATACCAACGAGCATGACATCATCGTAGGGATGCCTATTGCTGGACGGGAGCATGAAGACTTAGATAAGCTGATCGGCTTGTTTTTAAATACTTTGGCAATACGAACTAAAATAGCAAAGAACGATAGTGTAAGCGACTTGATAAGCAATCAAAAAGAAGTCTTAGCTGCAGCATATGACCATCAACAATTTCCTTTTAGTGAGTTAGTTGCCCGCTTAAATGTAAAACGAGATACCAGCCGTTCTCCACTTTTTGATGTAATGGTCAACATGCCAACTCAAAGTCAAGTCAATAGATTGACCTCAGCGCAAGCATTAAAAGGATTGAAAATTGATAGCTATGAATTTGAAAATAATCAAGCTCAATTTGATCTGAACTTTACATTTAAAGAGACGGAAGGATTGGAGTTGATCATAGCGTTCAATACCGATATTTATGATCGTGCTTTGGTAGAGAGAATGTTCTTACATTTCGAACAAATTCTATCGCAATTTATTGATAATCCTGGATTAAAAATAGCAGAATTAAATTGCCTCACTGAAATGGAAGCAAAAGAGCTACTAACGCAGTTTAATAATACAAAACAAGCTTATCCAAAGGAAAAAACAATACTGGATTTATTTGAAGAGCAAGCAAAGATACGACCTGAGAAACGAGCAATATTTGATGACCTCAACAGCTATTCTTACCAAGAGGCTAGTTATCTATCTGGGAAAATCGCGGCTTACATCAATGAAAAAACGACCATTGCAGAAAAAGCACCAATAGCTGTTTTGATGGAGCGTTCGGCAGATATGTTGTTGGTATTGTTAGGCATCTTAAAATCTGGAAGACCTTATATTCCACTTGATCCACATTTCCCGGTGGAAAGGTTAAATTATATTATTGAAAGTAGCCAAGCTGAATTGGTGATCAGTGGAGATGAAATTAATCTGGAATTAAAAGCATCTCATCTTAACGTTATCAAATTCAAAGAAACTTTATCAGATACTGTTTCCAAGCCGAAAGGGAAAACAGAAAGCATTTCCGCTAAAGATACCGCATATATTATTTACACTTCTGGATCAACAGGAATTCCAAAAGGCGTCGAGATTGGCCACCAATCTTTATTGAATTTATTACTGAGCATGCAGCAAAAGCCAGGATTAAATGTCGATGATGTTTTATTTTCTGTAACGACCTATTCCTTTGATATGTCCGTGCATGAATTTTTTGGACCATTAATTTCTGGTGGAGCGGTATACATTGCAGATCAGCAGACAATAGCAGATCCAAAAGCTTTAATCAAGAAAATAAAGGAAATCAAGCCGGATATTATTCAAGCAACACCAAGTTTCTTTCAGATTCTTTTTTACGCTGAATGGAAAGGAGGTAAAGGACTAAAGTTGCTTTGTGGTGGAGAATTGATGAGTAAAGCCTTAGCGCAAAACCTACTCAATAGCGCAGCAGAAGTTTGGAACATGTATGGCCCGACGGAGACAACCATTTATTCAAGTGGCAAAAAAATGGAAAGCCCTGAGGATGCTTCGAATATAGGGAAGCCCATAAATAATACGAAATTTTACCTACTTGATGAATCCCATAAGCTAGTACCCAAAGGGATAAAAGGTGCGGTCTATATTAGTGGAGATGGTTTGGCAAAAGGATACTACCTGAATAAAACTTTAACGAAGTCCAAGTTTATAGATCACCCGTTTGAACCTGGCAATATCTTATACGAAGTCGGTGACCTGGGATATTGGAATGAAGCCGGAGAAATAAGATATTTAGGTCGAAATGACAATCAGGTAAAAGTCAGAGGTTATCGGATTGAATTGGGAGATATTGAAAACACGCTGGCCCAATATTCTGAAAATTTATTGCAGGTCGTTGTTATGGCAAAGACCTATAATCAAGAGAAAAATTTAGTAGCCTATTACACTGCAAAAGAATCAGTTGATCACAGTAAGATCAAATCATTCTTATTGGAGAAATTGCCAGCATATATGGTTCCCGGTTTCTTCATTAAATTAGAGGAATTTCCCTTGACCCCAAATGGAAAGGTCAATAGAAAAGCACTTCCAGGAATTAGTGAAAATGATTTTGAAAAACAAGAATATCTTGCTCCTGCAAATAAAATAGAAAAGCAACTTTGTAAAATCTGGCAGGAAGTATTAGGGCTTGAAAAAGTGGGCGTACTGGATAATTTCTTTGAGCTTGGTGGACACAGTTTGATCATCGGTCAGGTGATCAATAGTGCACAAAAAGAACTGGGAAAGACCATCAATTATCAGGACTTTTTCTCCAATCCAACAATTCATGGACTCAGCAATCACCTGATTGAAAGTACGTATGTTCCAATACCAACTGCTCCAACTGCGCCTTCCTACCCATTATCTGCTGCTCAAAAAAGACTGTGGATTTTGAGCCAACTAGAAGGTGGTTCTCAGGCATACAATATGCCAGTGGCCATTAAATTAAAAGGTAGCATAGATACCGATTTATTTGAAAGAGCCATTAAGACATTAGTTGAGCGCCATGAAATATTAAGGACCTCCTTTAAGGCAGATCAAAGCGGAGAGGTCAGACAGTATGTTTTAGCAAAGCATGAATTTGATTTTAGTCTTTCTGTCGAAGACTATACAAAAAAGAGAAACAAGGCCGCGACAGTAAGTAAATATATCCACGAAAAAAATAAGGAACAATTTAATCTTGCAAAGGCTCCTTTATTGAGAGGCTCCTTGTTGAAAACGAAAAAAGACGAGTGCGTCTTTTTGGCTTCGATGCACCACATCATCGGAGATGGATGGTCATTTGAAATATTGATTGGGGAACTGGTTAGCATTTACAATAGTTTGAGTCTGAATAAACCTATTGGTCTACCTGATTTAAATGTTCATTATAAAGATTATGTCAACTGGTTAAGTCAAGGCTTGCAAGTTGAAAAGCAAAAAGCAGCTGAGCAATATTGGCTGGATCAATTTTCTGGAGAATTGCCGGTGATAGAGCTTCCTTCATTCAAGGTTCGACCTCGGACCAAAACGTATAACGGAGCAACGATCAGTCATCTTTATTCCGGTAATTTCTTGAAGCAACTAAAGGCCTTTTCTAAAGGACAGGATGCAACCCTATTTATGGTTTTAACTGCAGGACTTAATGCTTTGTTACATCGCTATACCAATCAAGAGGATATCATCATTGGAACGCCAATTGCAGGAAGAGATCATCCGGATTTAGAAAATCAAATTGGTTTGTATTTAAATACCTTGGCCATTCGAACAAATATAGCAAAGGGAGAAAGTTTCAAGGAATTGGTGGCCAAACAACGGGCAATCTTACTTCAGGCCTATCAACATCAATCTTATCCTTTTGATGAATTGATTGGACAATTGGACTTAAAAAGAGATACCAGTCGATCCGCACTATTTGATGTAATGATCGTCTTACAAAATCAGGAACAATTAAAGAACATCAATAAAAAGGAACAGTTTGAAGGCTTAGCCATAAGCAGGTTTGAGCTGGAGCAAAAAACCGCTCAATTTGATCTAAGGTTTACTTTTGGGGAGACAGATGGCTTGCATCTAAATATTGAATACAATACAGATATTTATGAGGAAGATTTCATTGCAAGAATATTTTCACATTTTGAAAACTTGATGAATCAACTAATTGAAGCTCCTGATCAAACTCCAGGCACTATTGATTATCTTACCAAAGCCGAGCGCAAAAAAATATTATTAGAAAACAATCAAACAGCATCCACTTATCCAAAAGGAAAAACGATGGTGGATCTTGTAGAAGAACAAGTCGCAAGTAGTCCAGCAGCAATTGCGGTTTTATGTGAAGAACGCGCATTGAGTTTTGAATGGATTAATGAATGTTCGAATCAGTTGGCTCATCTTCTACTGAAAAAGCATGAGATTAAATCTGAAGAACTAGTTGGCGTAAAATTGGAAAGAACGGAATGGTTAATCATTTCACTCTTAGCAATCCTAAAAACGGGCGGAGCTTACGTTCCTATTGATCCTCAATATCCTGCGAAACGAATTGAATACATTGAACAAGACAGCAATTGTAAGCTGACCATTGATGGAAGTTTTATTGAAGAATTTAAAAACAATAGAAATAAATATAGCGCTAAGAACCCAAGTGTAGCGATAGCTCCTCAACACCTTGCGTACATCATCTATACCTCAGGATCTACAGGCAAGCCAAAAGGCGTTATGTTAGAACATCGAAACGCTGTCGCGATGTTATCATGGGCAAAAGAGGAATTTGCCAATACCGAATACGAAACCCTGTATGCCCCGACTTCTTACTGTTTTGATTTATCCGTTTATGAAATGTTTTACCCCTTAAGCGTTGGGAAAAAACTAAGGATCTTAAAGGATGGTTTGGAGATAGAACAATATCTAAAGAAAGAAGATAAAATACTGATAAATACAGTACCATCCGTAATAAAAGCATTGACAGAAAAAGGATTGACTTTTAATGGTGCCGCGGCCATAAATATGGCAGGAGAACCTATTCCTGTAAGCTTAAGTCACAGCTTGCGTTTATCAGAAATCGAAGTTAGAAACTTATACGGTCCTTCTGAAGATACGACCTATAGTAGTTGTTACAGAATAAGAGAAAGCTTCGATCGGGCGATACCTATTGGAAAGCCATTAAGCAATACCCAATTTTACATTCTTTCAGAAGACCTTGGAATCCAAGCAGAAGGGGTAGTAGGAGAACTATGCATATCCGGAGCAGGTCTATCGCGCGGCTATATGAATCGTGCGGACTTAACAAATGAAAAGTTTATTCCAAACCCGAATCAAGCAAACAGTTTGATGTACAAAACTGGTGACCTTGCCAGATGGATGCCGGATGGAAATATTGATTTCATTGGAAGAAAAGACAGCCAAATAAAACTAAGAGGCTACCGAATAGAATTGGGAGAGATCGAACATGCATTGCAAACTGAAGAAAGCATAAACCATGCTGTAGTGCTCATAAAGGAGTTGGCGGAAGAAAAGAGTATCGTGGCCTACATCACTGGAAAAGAAATTTTGCTAGAGGATATCCGGAGTAATCTTTCAACGAAGCTGCCAGCTTACATGATTCCGTCGCACTATATGATTTTAGAGAGTATTCCGCTTACGCCAAATGGTAAAACAGATAAAAAGCAATTAGAAGCGATCACACTTGTTAAGGCAAGTAGTAAAAAATATGTAGCACCAAAAACGGAAACAGAAATTCAAATGGCTGCCGTTTGGGCAACTATTTTAGGGGTGGAAGAGATTGGCCTTACGGATAATTTCTTTGAATTGGGTGGACATAGTTTAAAGGCCATTCGCTTACTGAATGAGTTAGAGAAAAAGGGTTTTGTATTAACACTCAATGATTTATTTCAATTTCCAAGCATCTCAGGAATCATGCCTTTCTTAAAAACATCAACGGATGAACTAAAGATCGGCAAGGCCCCAGAACTGGAAAGCTATCCAGTAACTTCTTCTCAATTAAGATTGTGGACTTTGAGTCAATTTGAGGGTGGGAGTACGGCATACAACATTACAAATGCCATTCAGATTGATGGTGCATTGGAAGTGCCAATATTGCAGCAAGCACTAAATCAAATTATTACTCGTCATGAAAGCCTTAGAACTTACTTCAAAACAAGCGCTAAAGGTTTAGCACAATTCATTTTGCCAATAGAGGAAGCCGAATCTATCATAGAAGTTTATGATGCCGCAGAGGAGAATGAAATCAGTGTAATTATTAATAAGCATCGGAATTATGAATTTGATCTGACCAAGGCTCCATTGCTGAAAATCGCCATTATAAATCTTGGGGAAGATCGCCATATTTTACTCTTCAATTTGCATCATATTGCAGGAGATGGCTGGTCAATGGAAGTGCTCTCCAGAGAAATTGTAAATAGCTATAACCGTTTATTTTTAGGGGAAGAGAACGACAATTTGGCCCTTCCTGTTCAATACAAAGATTATGCATACTGGTTTAAGAATTCTAGGCAAGAAGCACTACATAGTTCTAAAATCTATTGGCAAGAACAGTTGTCAGGAGAGCTGCCAATCATAGAATTGCCGGTTTCAAAAGCTCGGCCAAAAATAAAAACATACAGTGGCGCCAACGTTAACCATGCATTTTCACCGAAATTTACAAGCGCCTTAAAGGAAAAAGTAAAAGCGAAAGAAGCCACTTTATTTATGGGATTGCTTGCGGGCATCAATGGTTTATTGTATCGCTATACTGGTCAAACGGACATCCTGCTTGGAACGCCAGTTGCTGGAAGAAATCATTCTATACTAGAAAATCAAATTGGACTTTACCTTAATACCCTTTGTATTCGTACAAGATTTGAAAGCTCCGATAGCTTTGATCAACTTCTGGAAAAACAGAAAGCGATAATGATGGAATCTCATGCACATCAGGATTATCCTTTTGATGCAATTGTAGATGAACTGAAACTCAAACGAGATACTTCAAGGTCCGCACTATTTGATATCATGGTGATCTTGCATAATCAACAAGACCTATTTAAAAAGACAGAAAGCTTTATAAATACAAAAGCAAGTGATTACCCGCTATCAACAGAAAAGGCTAGTCAATTCGACATTAGTTTCTCCTTCGCAGAAGAAGCAGATCATTTAAATCTTTCGGTATCTTATAACACAGATATTTATTCAGAAGCGGTCATTAAAAATATCATTTCCTATCTGGAAAAATTTATTCTTGAAGGCATAAAGCATCCAGAACAGTCTGTGGCAAAAATAAATTATCTTCCTAAAGCAGAGGAAGAAGCATTGTTATTGGCGACTAATATAACTAAGGACAAAGTTGAAAATAGAGGAGCGCAAACCATCCTGGATTTTATTGAAGCTCAATGTAAAAAAACACCGGATGCAAGCGCATTGATTTTCGAAAACCAAAGCCTTACCTTCAAAACGCTCGATGAAAAGTCTAATCAGCTTGCCCATTACTTAGACCAAAATTATGCGATTACCAAAGGAGATTTTGTTGGGATCAAAATGGAACGTAGCGAATGGCTTGTCATTGCTATCCTTGCCGTATTGAAATCTGGCGCTGCCTATGTGCCAATAGATGTTAATTATCCGGAAGACAGAATCGAGTACATTGAACAAAACAGCAATTGCAAACTTAGCCTTACCGATGATTTGATCACCGCATTTAAGGAGGGCAAAGCTTATCAATCAACACGACCAAATAAACCGATCCAAGCGGAAGATTTAGCATATATCATTTACACTTCTGGGTCTACTGGAAAACCAAAAGGCGTTATGCTTGCTCATTCGAATGTAGCCTCTTTTTTACATTGGTGTAAAAAAGAATTTGCCTCACTTGACTTTGGAATTCTTTATGCAGCTACATCGCATTGTTTTGACTTATCAGTATACGAAATGTTTTTCCCACTAAGTGTAGGTAAACCAATTAGGATATTACCAAGTGGTTTATCTATTGAAGAATATATAACACAGGACGAAAAAATTCTCATCAATACGGTTCCTTCGGTGGTAGAGAATTTGGTAAAAAGAGATGTTTCATTAACCAATGTTGTGGCCATCAATATGGCTGGTGAGCCCATTCCAATTGCACTGAGTAATGCTTTATGTGAATTGCCTATTGTCTTGAGGAATCTTTATGGACCATCGGAAGACACGACCTATAGTACTTGTTACCATATTACCAAAAAGCATACCCAAGCATTGCCCATTGGAAAGCCAATAGACGATACCCGTTTCTATATTCTTTCAGAAGAATTGGCCCTACAAGGCGCAGGACTTGTTGGAGAAATATGCATATCCGGGAAAGGCTTATCCCGAGGATACCTTCACCTTGATGAATTGACAAAAGAAAAATTCATTGACAATCCTTTCGAAGCTGGAACACCCCTTTACCGTACGGGCGATTTGGGATTCTGGATGCCAGATGGAAACATTGGTTTCATCGGAAGAAAAGATCACCAGGTTAAGCTTAGAGGTTATCGAATAGAGCTGGGAGAAATTGAGCATGCATTACAAGAAGAAGATAGCATTAATCAGGCGGTAGTATTAATAAAAGAAGTTGCAGACGAAAAGCACATTGTAGCATATCTCACCGGAAAAGACATCGCATTAACAGCTATCCGAAATTATTTATCTGGTAGACTTCCTAGTTATATGGTGCCATCCCATTATATACTGTTGGAAGACATACCACGAACGCCAAATGGCAAAACAGATAAAAAGCAATTGTTGACCCTTGATGTTGTGAACACTAGTACTAAAAACTACACTGCAGCAGCATCTGATGTAGAAAAACAATTGGTTGCCATTTGGGAAGAAATATTGGGAATAACTCCAATTGGAATTTTAGATAATTTCTTTGACTTAGGAGGACACTCCCTTCATATTACCCGCATGCTTTATGAAATAAATGAAGTATTCGATGTTAAGCTAAAAATGAAAAGCATCTTTTCATTGCAAAACATAAAAGAACTGGCAGAATTGATTGAAGTAGAACAAGTATTTCAAAAAGGAATAAAAAATAACCAAAAAGAAAACACTAAAAACATAGAAGTATGGGAGATATAAATATTAAGCAAAAGCTTACCGCTTTAATTCAGAAAGGATTAAACTTTGAACTTTCTGATGATAAGCTTCGAGTAAAGGGCGACTTAAGTGTCCTAAGTAATGAGGACAAACAATTTTTGAAAGGCAACAAAGAAGCTATCATTTCATTAATTGAAAAACAAACTCGAACGGTTTCTGTAATTGAGAAGGTCGATGAATCTTCCGCCAAACCACTTTCATTTTCTCAGCAAAGCTTATGGCTCCTTGACAAAATCAATAGTGGAAGTGCTCATTACAATCTAAGTTCTGTTTTTAAGTTAAAAGGGAAAATTGACTCCAAGGCACTTAATCAAACTTTTTTAACGATTCTAGAGAGACACGAAAGTTTACGCAGTTACTTTTTTGTGAACGAGGATGGTCAGCCCCAACAGAAGATTCAAACAGCAGAAAACTTCAAAATACTTGTTGAAGATCTCAAAGCAAGCAAAGGAGACAAGACCGATGCAATAAGACAAAACATTGAAGCAGAAGTTCATCGAGTGTTTGATTTGAGTAAGGACCTTTTACTAAGTGTTCGTTTGCTGGTTTTAGAACCGGAGGAGCATATTCTGATTGTTACCATGCATCATATTGCATCAGACGGTTGGTCAATGGGCATATTGGTCAATGAATTTAACGTCTTGTACTCTGCCTATGCTAAAGCAGAAGCAAACCCCTTGCCTCCATTAAATATTCAATATGCGGACTATTCCTCTTGGCAAAGAGAATGGCTTACTGGCAAAGTGCTAGAAGAACATAGCAGCTATTGGAAGTCGCAACTTTCTGACTTGCCGATTTTGCATAACCTTCCCTTAGATCGTCCAAGACCAGTTGTACAAAGTTTTAATGGAAATGTCCATACTTCGAAGATCGATAAAAAAGTGCTTGATGCTTTACAGGCATTGTGCCGTGCGGAAGGTGCCTCTTTGTTTATGGGCCTACATGCTGCTTACAGTAGTTTATTGGCAAGATACAGCAATGAAAAAGATATTGTTATTGGAAGCCCAATTGCAAATCGAGAGAAAGCAGAAACGGCAAATTTGGTTGGTTTCTTTATGAACTTATTGGTCCTCAGAAGTGACTTGTCTCAAAATCCAAGTTTCAGAGAATTGTTAAGGCAAAGTAAAGCAATGCTCGAGAATGCATACGAGTATCAACAAATGCCTTTTGAAAAATTAATTGAAATTTTCAATGAAAAAAGAAACCTTAGCCACAACCCAATATTCCAAATTCTATTAACCCTACAGAATAATCAACAAGGAACGCTGTCCTTGTCAGATGTCAGTATGGAACCTATTGATCTTAGCTTTGGAAAGAGAAGTGCAAAATATGATCTGAGTTTGGAGCTTACAGAAAGTGCTGACGGACTACAGTTGTCATGGGAATATAATACCGACCTTTTCGATGAAGCGACTATAGCTGGTATGGCCAAGCATTTCAATATTTTGCTAAGCTCCTTACTGGAAAATCAGGACGAAAATATCTTCAAAGTTAAGCTGGTTGAAGCAACAGAGACCGCAGAAATAAACAAGCACTTATCCGGTGAAAAATTAAAATTAACTAAAGCGGATCGCACCGTTCAATTGTTTGATACGCAGGTAAAAAACAAGACTGACGAGATCGCTATTATCAATAATGATGTTTCTTTTACGTATAAACAGCTGGGAGAAAGGGTAGATGCCATTGCTCAATTATTGATCAATCAAGGTGCCAAAAAGGGAGATAAGATCGGGATCTGTTTGGTGAGAAATATTGACTTAGTAGCTACCATTTTTGCTTGCTTCAAACTTGGAGCTGCCTATATTCCATTGGACCCTATTTATCCTGCGGAAAGAATAAACCAAGTTATAGAAGATGCACAACCTGCATTTATAGTGAGTTTAAATTCTTTGAAGAAACTATATCTGGATACTTTGTCAACGGAGCAATTTGTTGGTCTGGACAATCTTAAAATGCCAAAAGACAAGAAATCAATTGCCGTAGCATGCAGCGATGAAGATCTTGCATATATCATTTTTACTTCAGGAACAACAGGCAGACCAAAAGGAATTGAAATTACGCACGGCAATTTAGATAATCTGCTAAAAGGATTCGATCGCTCTTATGGCAGTAAGGATCAACAAAAATGGCTGGCACAAACCAGTATGAATTTTGACATTTCAGTACTTGAATTAGTATGGCCAATTTCTAGAGGACAAACAGTTGTATTACAACAAACCAACCCCTTTAAATTGCTGGCTGCCGATCGATTGGCTCCTGCCAAAAAACTTGACTTTAGTGTTATGTTTTTTGGGGCAGATAAGAGCAAAGAGCAGAAGTATGACTTATTGTTGGAAACAACAAAGTTTGCCGATAAAAATAACTTTACCGCAATATGGACACCTGAACGCCACTTCGGAGAATTTGGAGGAGCATTTCCAAGCCCTGCGGTATTGAGTTCTGCATTGGCGGTTTTGACAAAAAACATAAGTATTCGATCTGGAAGTGTCGTGTTGCCATTGCATGATCCGGTTAGAGTAGCAGAAGAGTGGTCCTTGATTGATAATTTAAGTAATGGTAGGGTAGGAATTAGTATTGCCTCTGGATGGCAACCAGATGATTTTGCATTGGCCAATAAGGATTTCAAGGATCGTCATCAAAAGATGAGAGAAAAAATTAGTGAACTAAAAGATCTTTGGAAGGGAAAGCCGGTTACCCGTAAAAATGGAATAGGTGTAGATTATGAAATAATAACTCGACCTCGACCAATACAGGAAGAGTTACCAATGTGGATCACTGCCGCAGGCAGTCCAGAAACATTTAGGTATGCAGGAAAAATCGGTGCCAACCTACTTACGCATATGCTTGGTCAAACACTGGAAAAATTAGCCAACAACATTGCAGTGTACCATAAAGCATTAGTGGAAAATGGCCACAAAATAGCGGACAAAAAAGTGACCCTGATGCTGCATACCTATATTGACTCATCAGAACAAACAGCACTTGAAATAAGTGACCAACCTTTTAAAGATTACCTCGGCTCTTCCATCAAATTAATGGCTCCTTTGGCTAAGGAATTAGGAATTGACTTAAAAACACAAAGCCAAGAAATAATAGAAATTGCCGCTAAGAAATTCAGTAAAGAAAACACCTTAATTGGTTCTCCTGAATCTTGTCAAAAAATGTTATTCAGTGTTCAGAATATAGGTGTAACAGAAGTCGCTTGTTTAGTGGATTTCGGTGTTGAAAATGAAAAGGTGCTGAAAGGACTTGAAAAGATAGTTGAAACCAGAAACTTATATCAGTCTTATACTGAATTTATTGACCTTTTGAATACCGAAAATCAAAAGACTGAATTAGACTTAATTGGGGAGTATAAGCTTAGCCATGTTCAAATGACCCCATCCCAATCCAAGCTCGTATTGGATTTATACAATCAAACGAATAAAGGAGATTTATCTTCTCTTCAACATTGGTTTATCGGTGGGGAGGCTTTAAATCAAAACTTG
>CALLVY010000004.1 GCA_938015925.1 uncultured Saprospiraceae bacterium | reverse complement strand
TATGGTCGCCGAACGAATTCCACCGCCGGAAAGAGCTATTCCAAATTTTGTTTTTCGTAATTCTTCTAGATCAGATTTTTTGCCAGTCATTTTTTCTCGACGCTCTAGCAACTTCTCATCTTCCCTACGAATGACTTCATCATATTTAAGTACTTCGAATTTCTTAGACATATCTAGTTCGTTTTATTAGGTAAAGGCTTGGCTCCTTATCGAATTTCTAGATGTAATATAGGGAAAACCTGTAATATAGCTATGAGAATGTAGCCAAAAAGGATGAATCAGCTATAGACACTTAGAGGGAACTATCTTGGAGAACAAGCCACTGAGCAAGCTTTGAAAGAGTTTCTTTAATGTAAAGCTTAATAAGCTTCAACTATTCTTAGTTGTTTGACGGAATTAATTAGCATTTTCTTTTTTGTATTTTCTAAAAAAATTGTTTTTAAATGACTCTATTCTAATTCCATTTCATTAGTCGTGTTTTAATATCTACAAAACAGCTATCAAGCTTGATAAGAGGCTAATAAAATTAAATTTCATGAAGTTATTTTTTACAAAAAAAATATTCAAACCTCCTCAAACACCCCCCAAAAGTCGCCTTTTTCCAACAATTCATTCACTACTAACTCAATATTGCTCCGCGAACAATCATCAATCAAAAACATATTCTGAAACCAGAAATACTTGCCATACAAATCTTTTCCATTTTTCTTATGCCGGACTACCGTTTTCGAAATGTTTTCAAAGGTAAAAAAGGAAGCGGTATACTCTTTCCCATCTTTTAGGCGAACGAGCACATCCGTTAAACCAGAGTCAGAAATATTTTGTGGGGATTGTTCTATCTCAGAGGAAAGAAGTATCTTATCTATATCGTTACGCATTGGCTTGATCCTTTGGGGTTCAAAAATATTAGTTTCGCCCCTTAAGGTCAAGAAAAAAAATTGATAAAAACAGCCCATTGTAACTAGAGGCAGATAAGCCTACATGAGTGGCAAGAATTGGGAATGAGTGGATATCTCAGATGTTTTTCTATAACGATTAATATCTCAATAGCATTCTTTCTTGTTCTACTTGACTAAGGTCAGCTTTTTATTTTCATAAATATATTTCACCCCAGTATTTTTAATTAAAATATTTTCTGAACCTGGTTCTAAGACTAAGGACTCCGACTTGAATGTAAACACTATTCGATTATCTATCTCATTTACCTCTACAATATCGATCAAACTCTTTTCGCCGTTATCACTTTCTATATCCAAGGAGCCAATAGAAGTAATATTTCCATTTTCATAGACAAAAGCTTCGCCTCCACAAAAATATTCAAAGCCTAATTGGCAAATGATAACAATTTTATCTGTTTCACGATTTTTATAAAAATGGGGTTCAAACAAATACACATCTCCTACTCCGTAAGACTTGAATAAAATTTCATTTTCATTATTCAAAAGTAAGAGTTTGTCTCCCCAGTCTTTTTCAGTATCTGGATTCGCTTTCTTATCGTACCCAGCTACTATTTTTTTATCTTCTAACTGGTAAGCATAATCAATATCAAAATTACTCAGCTTTGCATTTTGTATCTTGTCAGGATTAAATTCAAAATAATTGATTCCTTGACTTAGACTATTTCCTTGTGCTTTACTTTCGGATGTTACGCGCTCTGCTTCGATTGCTCTTTCACTGAAATCTAAAATGTCTTCGTCTCCAGCATGAACAATACGATCCATTTCCCACTTGACCTTAATGCGTTCTCCAATTTTAAAATTGTACTTTTCATTATCCATCCAGTCCCAATTATAAATCACGTTCACTTCATGTCCATTCTTTATTCCTTGTAACACCCTATAGTCATAGTCGTCATTATAGGATAAAAATTCAATGGTGTCGGTATAAATTTGGTTTAATATAATAACTTTACCCGGTCTTAAATCACTACTGAATTCTGTTTTAATTGGGTTTATTTTTCCAATCCCGCTGATGTAAAACTTGGCAGTATCAAGCTGGGTATCCTCTCCGTAGATTGCACCAATTACTGTAATGATACTATTATCTAAGTCAGTATATTTCCTAGCCCAACCTTCCGCCATTTCATCATAGGCAATAACTTTGTAAGCTGTTAATTCCGCTTCTAAGCTATAGTTAATTAACACCGTTTCTAATTCGTAATCTCCTTTAAAAACATTTAAAACGATGGTATAGAATTCATCTGATAAATCTAATTTATAGGCAGACCTAACCTTATAGCTATGGCCCTCTTTCCCAATATTTGTGTAATAATCATTGAATAACTTTAAACAAAAAAAATCAGTATTTCTTGTATAGTCCCAATTAAGTAACATTTTTTAATTTCTAAATCGTAAACACATGAAAAAAATAATTTCTACACTTTCATTTCTATTTCTTTTCACTATCAGCCACTACGCTCAGGACAATCACTGCCTTGACTTAGATGGAGTCAACGATTATGTACAGGTCAACGATTTCGCCTTAAACGGTAATTTCACCATCAGCTTCTGGTTTAAGTGCAATGAAACCTCCAACGTTAATTTTGAAGAACGCATGCTTAGTTTCGGTCCATCTACCCGACTGGAAATAGGAATTGATAGTGGAACCAATAAACTTTGGGTTTACAATCAGTCCGGGAGCGGGACTCAATCCTTCGGAGAAGACTTACGAGATGGAGCCTGGCATCATGTTGCCTTGGTAAAATCTTTCTCACTTCAATCGGTCTATCTGGATGGTGAATTAATGGGTAGTCTTGGCATCTCGAATAGTTCCGAATATGGCAGTTTTTACAGAATTGGTGCATGGACCGGAGGCTCGTCTACAGCGACCTTCTTTAATGGCCAAATAGATGAAACAAGAATCTGGTCGATCGACAAACCCGCTAATGAAATAGAAGATATGATGTATTGTCCATTATCAGGTGAAGAAGATGACCTCCTAGCATATTGGACTTACGACCAAGGAGTGGCAGGTGGTGCCAACAGCGGAGAAACAACGCTTATTGATTTTTCTAACAATGCCATACAAGGTACACTTACAAATTTCGATTTAGCCGATAATAGCTCCAACTGGATAGCGTCAGACAATGCTTCCTTCTTTTACCTGGATGCAAACCTTACTCAGGATGGGAATGAACTAACGGCTGTTGAGGCCGGAGTGAGTTACCAGTGGTTGGATTGCAATGATGATTTAAATTCTATCTACAATGAAACAAACCAGAGCTTTACCGCAACGGCTTCCGGAAGTTATGCCGTAGAAGTGAATAATGCATTCTGTACCGTTATATCAGATTGTCAGGACCTTATAGTCGTAGGTGTGGACGATGTTCTGGAAGATGCTGGATGGAGTATTTATCCAAATCCAACTTCGGATGTTTTATTTTTCAAAACAGATTTTTTGACAGAAGTAAACATCACAGTGTCTGATGTGTATGGAAAATTGCTAGTAGAAAAAACAGTTAATAATCTGCTTACTGATATTGATCTTTCTGTTTTTGTGGCAGGGACTTACTTTGTTCAAACTAAGGAAGAAGGTAGAACCGCGATTCGGAAGTTTGTTGTGGAGTAAGGGATTTTCTGGATGCTGGATGCTAGACCTTGCATCCAGCATCAATCCAACAAAGGAATACGCAACACCACCCGCGTCCCAGCATTCCCTCTATTACCTTCTCCTAAATCAATAATTTCAATCTGAACAGCCAATCCACCCTTTTGCTTCAGCACTTCCAATCGCTCCCCCACTATCTGCATGCCTCTAGATTTGTGCCCCTTTATAGAGCGCTTAGCAAGCGTAGCAGAAGCCTCCCGTCCGATACCATCATCTTCAATTGTACAAACAATGACTTCGTCTCGTTCTAATTGAAAATCAATCTTCAATAATCCTTTTTCATCCTTATGGAAAAGTCCATGATTAATTGAATCCTCCACAAACAGCTGCAATAGTAATGTTGGAATTTTCATCGTATAGACATTGAGGTCCTTGCCTGTCGTTAATTCAAAATCAAATTGTTTTTCAAAACGCAACTGCTCCATTTCAACATAGAGCGAAATCAGTCTGATTTCATCCTCAAGCGTAGCCATATTATTTTTAGACGATTCTAAAAAGAGTCGCATTAATTTTGCAAAGCGAGCTAGGTAATCGCCTGCTTCATCTGGTTGGTTATTTTGAATGTAAAACCGAATGGAAGTCAAGGCATTGAATACAAAATGCGGGTTCATCTGAGCCTGCAGTGCCTTCAACTCCAACTCCGCCATATCTGTAGCAATACGTGTTTTTTCTGCTTCATCTCTTTTTACAACATTAATTCTACTTTTGTAAATCAACCAGACCACACCTGCAATCAGTAATAAGGTCAACAATCTAAACCAAGCCCTTTCCCATAGGGGCTTACTGATTTCAAACACGATGGATCTCTGCAATTCACTTACCCGATTCTCAATATCTTTAGCCTCTAGATGAAACGTATATTTCCCTGCGGGCAAACTAGGATAGCGAATTGTTGTATTGTTCGTCTCTTGCCATTCCTGATCAATTCCTTCTAATTGGTATCTGTAGTCAATTGCTCCCAGGCTTTTGTATGACAGTGCAACAAAGTCTATTTCAATCGAATTTTCTTCGTGGCTTAAAACGTACTTGTTGGTCACTCCTTTTGATTCTCTATTAACTCTGATACTTTGAATCCGGAGAATGGGAGGGCTGTCATCACCATACTTACCAGTCTTATCAATTTTTGAAAGACCTTTACTGGTGCCAGCATAAACGTACTGTTCATTTACAAAGATGGTGTTGATCTCATTCGATAGGATACCGTCATTGGTATTGTAGGTTCGAACCAACTCCTGTTCGTTATAGTTATCAGGATCTATTTTATATTGTCGGATACCAGAGTCGGTACCTGCCCAGAGGAAACCTTTTTTATCGAAAAACAGATCGTTGGCAATGAGGTGTTTCGAATCCGGAATCAGATAAATGGAATCGTTTCTAAATCCAAAAATACCATGACGATCCGTGGCGACCCAAAGAATGTTGTTTTTATCTACCGCTAAACTTTTGACATTTTTTTTAAAAAAATCATGAACACCTTGCATTCTCTGTGTTTCATTTTTTTGAGTAGCCAAACACCGCCACTGCCAGCTGCCCATATCTCACTATTTTTCCCAATAGCCAATTCATCTATAGCATCTAAGCGAAACAGATTACTTTCTAAAGCATCAGGATTTGAGAAATCGACATATGCAGCGAACTGTCCATTCGAAATCCATAGTGTATTATTTTCCTCATCATAGGCGTTGGCCTTTATGTATTCATTATCCCTTTCTTACTTCCATCAAATGAAGATGAAGTGGAAAACCAGGTAGTTCCCTCAAATTCATTAATGGAGTTAATATGAAATCGAATATTTCCGGGTGTTGTTACTTCGTGAATACTATCCTGATAGATGTAGACCAATC
>CALLVY010000003.1 GCA_938015925.1 uncultured Saprospiraceae bacterium | reverse complement strand
TGGTTTTATGAGATAAAAATGAAGAATTTTGCTTCCAATCAAGGAACGCCCGGAACCTAATAGCCGTAGCTATTATGGTGAGGACGTGACGCAGAGTGGGAGTAAAAGGCGATTTTTTAGCCATACTAAATTATTTAGAATGAACTCTAATAATTAAGGATGGATTTGTTACTGAATTTTTATCATTTTTTGCGGATTCAATTTTTCCACAAATTACCATTGAGTCTGGATATACATAACTGTTGGTCGTTTCGATGTGTAGTTTTATATCACTAGTAAAGGGTAAACAATTAGACGCCTTATTTTTTAAGGCATTCCTAAGTTCTGAATATACATTTCCACAGATTAATCCATGATTTAAGGTTCCACCAGCGAGGGCAAATATTTTTCCATTATGATATTCATACTTTGAATTAGACTCAACTTCTTGTTGAATATACTCCTCCACTGTAAGCCTTGGTAATTTATTCGCTTTCATTTGCGATTTTTTATCAAGATAACCATTATTCAATATAGTTTCAAGCGAATACTCTTTTGTCTTTTGCCAGGCCCCTCAGGAAACGTCCGTGCAGCGAAGCTAATCCTAGGCCGTTTTCCTTCCAATAAATTTACCCATAAAAAACAAAAGGCCAATTCCCAATAGTCCCAACCACATTAGATTAGTCCATCCCGTATTAAATGTCAAGGCCTGTGTATTCCCAAATTGAACAAAGGTAGCCCAATAATAAGGATGCTTACCCGCCTTACTGGCCGTGGCCAAATAAGCCAATTTGGTATGTTGAAGCGCCTGGTCTTTATCCTGACCTTCTTTTAGTTGCTGGTAAAAATCCAACATGAATTTGGAGGTAGAACAATCATCTACCGCCCAAAGACTCGTCACAATACTCGGACAGCCCGCAAGCGTAAATCCTTTGGAAAGACTCATGACTCCATCGCCTTTAATCAATGTGCCAGAATTGGTATTACAGGCGCTGAGAACGACTAGGTTGGCGTTGACGGCACAGTTGTTTAGGTCAAAATTAGAAAGGTGGTCGTCTGTGAAATAGATGCGATTGTAGTTGGGGTCATCTTGGTCGAGACAAGCGTGAGTGGCGAGGTGTAGGATATTGTATTGGCTAGAAGCTTGGAGGAATTGGTTTTTATTGGCTTCGGGACCGATAAAGCGATCACCACCCATCAATTGATGCAGGTCCTCCACTTCTTGTTGGTTGCATTGTAGGCGGTATAGTTTTCCATCTTCACAGCCCCGACTACTTGCCACTTCCATGTCATTGAAAACAGGAGCAAAGCCTGCAAAGGGATGCTCGGTTTGGTAAAATTTATTTTCGTTTTGTAAAAGAAGAGATGCGGAGAAATTGTAACTGATTTGAAAGTCTTCGAAAAGATAGTTCTGTTGTTCCAAAGAATAATCATTCGTCGCTTTGGGTGCAGTGGTAGTGCTCAAAATTTCGAAAGGCAGATAATTGAGGAAATCGTCAGGAACAATAATCAATTGCTCAATATTTTGTGAGAATAGCGAATGACAAGGCGCTAATAATTTTTCAAATAAGAAAGGGGCATGTTTATTAAATTGAGCCAATTCACTGATATAGGTTTTTCCTTCTGGTGGATGACTGATGATCTCTTGTAGGAAAGCGAAGCTTTCCAGAATCAATGGATCTTTAGGGATGTCAAAAGCCTTGACCTCCTGCTGGCTAATGCAGAATAAAAAAATGTGTTTTTCTCCAACAAAATATTCGAGCAAAACACTTTTGTCATCAAGTCGCTCTTGTTGGATTTGGTCTACGGTAGCCAATTGGGGACGGTATTTTAGTTCGTGGTATTTTGGAAATTTTTTCTCGAGGGCTTCTAAGAAATCCTGATGCTTTTCTTTGGTTTCAAAGAGTTGGGTATTTAGGTCTTTGAGTCTTTCTGGATCGCTTTGATCCTGGTTTTGTTTTTCCAGATAAATTAATTTTTGGAGAAAAGTCAAATCGCTTTTAAACTCCTTTTCTTCCTCCAATAAATCTTGCGGAAGATTGCCAAATCCCATGGCGGTATTTTTTTTGATAGACTCTAAAAGAGAAACGGATTTATTGCTTTCTGCAAATAAAAAAGCTTGATGGAGGTGCTTCTCTTTTCCGGTGGTTTGATGCAATGCCAGTGCTGTTTTAATCGCATTTTCATAAAGTTTTACGGATTCTTCTGCCAAGAAAGATTTGGAACCTTCTTCCGAAAAAGATTGTCGGAGGCTATTGATGATTTGCGAAGCCAATTGGTAATGTTCCATCGCAGCGACCAAGTCTTTTTGATCCTTGAGCTGAAGATAGCGATCATAAAAAATACCCGCCTTAGTAGAGATGATATCCAAACCACTTTTTTTATGAACAATAGAAGCGATATCTGGATAAGTTTGAACCATTGAATTTTTAAAATCTGGCGCTATAATCTGTAAGACCGATTGTAAGGTGTCCAAAGCGGCAGTGTATTTCTGGGATTCGCTAAGAACCTTTGCGAGGAGAGTAGCTGCATTTACAGGTTTGTGTACCTCCGGATTTCCCCGGGTCGCTTCGATGGCCTTGGTATAAAAAGCAATGCTTTTTTTATAGTCCTTTTCTCCTAAATAAAAATTACCGAAAGTTTCATAAGTCAATTGTGGATCCCAGATAGAGGGATAAGCTTCTATGAGTTTAAGCGCTTTGTTGGCATACTCGAGGCATAATTTCTTTTGCCCTTTTTGCAAATAAATATCACTGATGTTTTGATAGCAATACCATTCGAGCTGTTTGTTGTATTCAATGGTTTCTAACTTGGAAAGCGCGTGAAGTGCTTTTTGAAAATTGAGATAAGCGGAATCCAGAGATTGTTTTTCTTTAAGACAATAGCCGATATTAGCATAGATGTTGGCGCTAAGCCTTTGGTCATTTACGGATAAATTGGTTTCCACTTTTTGAGCTTTGGCATAATATTGCAAAGCTCTTTCGAAATCTCCAATGTAGTGTTGGTAAACATAGCCAATATTATTGATCTCAAAAGTGGGAGTGTAGTTGATGGTATCTTGAGCTACGATGTCTAGATTTTCTTTAAATAATTCCAGTGCTTTGGAATAGTCTTCCTTAAAAATAAAAAAGACCGCACGGTTGCTTAAGGCATAGATGTGTAGCGTATCATTTGGTTTGAAATTAGCTTGTGCATAATTTAAAGCAGTGAGCGAATAATCCTGATATTTTAGATAATTTTTGTTGTAGTAAAAAGCAGTAGAAAGTCGATTATAGCAGACTAAAATATTAGCCTTATCCTTGATGGTTTGGAATTTTTCTAAAGCCTTCTGCAAATATTGAATATTACTTTCATTGCTTTCCGCATTATCAGATTTTAGGAGAAGTGCTTTTCCTTCTTTTGATAATAATAGACTATCTGTTGTATTGTTTTTTTGTGCAAACAATAAACAAGGAAGTAAAAATAAGATAGATAATGCTAAGCTAGTATATCTAAAATTCATAGGTCGGAGGTTGGTAGTTTTGACAAAAGTATTAAATGATTACACTGCTTAAATGTTTAGGGGGAAATAAAAAATAATTTTTTTTAAATGTGTGTTGCGGGAAAGCAAAATGGAAGCTTCGCTAAATTAAACAGGAAGACTTTTTTGAATCTAATAAAAACGTTAATCTTTGGGAAAGAAAAAATCAGCATTCAAGAAGAAATAAGTGCTTGGACGAATTAGGCCATCACTAATTATCACTTAAGATCGCTTCGCAGTTTTTTGTAATAAAAAGATAAATGCTGCGAAGCGATCTCGTAGTTTTATAGAACAGTATTTATAATTTAATAGCGGTAGAAGATTTCATCTTTTCACTCGTACTCCATTGTACAAAGTACAATCCAGGGAGTAATGCTGCCATTTCCAATACTTCTTCATGCAAACCAGCCTCCTTATAGAAATTCTGTTTTTCAAAAACGACTCTTCCTCTACTATCCATTAAACGAAGGTTTACGTGCTCTGCTTTTTCTAAACGGTAGACTAAGGAAAAATGATCTGTAAATGGATTGGGGTGGATTCCTTCTGGAAGTAAGGTGAATATTGCTTCGTCCTCTTTTTCTTTTTCTGCTGCTACTCGATTGACTGGAGTAGGCCCCGCCCAATTATCACAATCGACATATTTGTCTGCTTGGAAAGTCGGTGGGGAGTAAGGAAAGGTCGTTTCTTCAAACATTCCCTCAGGAAATAATTGGGGATAGTCCATTATAGGATAAGAGGAATAATTTCCATTTTTATGGATCAGCATAGAGATTTGTACCGGGATTTCAAAAATTCCATCTCTGTCGGCATCGAAATTGCAATTGTCATCAAAATCAAGAAATAATGGATGAGCAAATTCTTGGAGTCCTATTGGATCTCCATTACCGTCAAGTACTGGGTCGCCATTCTCATCAAGCATAATGGTAGAATGAAAATCAGAACTATTAATTGGCCCGACGATACCTGTATGTTGACCAAAAGTATACTGTAAATAAAAATCTGGTTGTTGATCATAATCAGATTTTGCCATTCTGATTTTTAGATTTACGTGTAATACATGACTCTCAGGGAGCAATACCGTCATGATGTTTCCCAAACTGACAGATTGCATAGTCATTGGGTTTTCCCAATTACCCAAAGCGATTCTTTGACCATTGTTGGCATGACCGGCAACAGCAGTCAGGAATAAAAAGACAAATAAAAATCCGTTTAAAAATGTTTTCTTTTTCATGGTATTGATTTTAATATAAAAGATAAGTCAAGGGATGATAAAACAATAACTTATAAGAGTTTGTGGGAGATTTTGAACTAAACCGGAAGGTTTTTTTGAAGCGAATAAAACATCCATCTTTGGAAAAGAATAAATCAGCATTCAAAAAAATAAGATCGCTTCGCAATTTTTTGTAATAAAAAGATAATTGCTGCGAAGCGATCTTGTAGTTTTATAGAACAGTATTTATAATTTAATAGCGGTAGAAGATTTCATCCTTTCACTCGTACTCCATTGTACAAAGTACAATCCAGGGAGTAATGCTGCCATCTCCAATACTTCCTCGTGCAAACCAGCTTCTTTATAAAAGCCTCGTTTTTCAAAAACGACTTTTCCTCTACTGTCGATTAAGCGAAGATTTACTTTTTCTGCCTTTTCTAAACGATAGACCAAGGAAAAATGATCGGTAAATGGATTGGGATGAATACCTTCTGGAAGTAAGGTGAAATCGGTTTCTTGTTCCGAAGCTGATTCTGCTTTTCGATTGACAGGTTGAGGGCCAAAAATATTGTCACAATCAAAATACTTATCTGCTTGGAAAGTAGGTGGAGAGAAGGGAAAACTCGTTTCTTCAAATAGTCCAATAGGAAACAATTGGGGATAATCCAATATGGGATAAGGAAAGTAATTTCCATTTTTTTGCTGTAGCAAAGCGATTTCTACCGGGAGTTCGAAAATTCCACTTCGATCGGCATCATTAGTACATTCCTCACTAAAATCAAGAATTAAGGGATAAACAAATGCTAGGAGCGCTATTGGATCACCATTACTGTCAAGTACTAGATCACCATTTTCATCATACATGTATTCGCCGTGAAAATCGCTTAGATTGTATGGTCCAATGGTCTGGGTAGTTTCACCAAAAGTATACTTTAAGTAAAAATCAGGATTACCAGTGTAGGTCGTTTTTGCCGTTCTGATTTTTAGATTGATGTATAACTCGTGGTCTTGATTAAGCAATATTGTCATGATATGACCCAAATCGACCGATTGCATGGTCATTGGATTTTGCCAATTGCCTAAAGCAATTCTTTGACCATTGTTGGCATTGCCAGCCACGGCAGTTAGGAATAAAAAGACGAATAGAAACCCATTTACAAGTGTATTCTTTTTCATGGTTGTAGTTTTAGTATGAAAAATAAGTTAAGTAAAAAAACACTGGAATGCTTCGTGCATACTCAGTTTTATATGGAATCAATGAATTCTGCTGTAATGATTCCTTTCTACGGTATTCTCTGTACTAACAAAAGGTAACCACCTAAACCTGTTTTTTTAATAAGTTCTTTCTATATTCCGTTGAAATTCAAGGATTTTAAGAGGATAATTATTTTTTTTGATCTAAAAATCGATGCTTTAGTAACTTTACTTCAAGCAGCGGAGTCTTTTATTTCGATAATTTTCTTCAACAAAAGCCTAATCATTGGTATTTTTTGTAAAGGTTTTAAACAAATTCTAATTTTCTTTACTTTTAGCGATTACCTTTTTCGCATCAATCGAATAAGTTTATAGACGCATGGACAAAATGTCGGATCGAGAAATCATAGAAAGCTTAAGGTCAAACGTTGCAGCAGACAACGAAGCCGCTTTTGAGTACTTATATGGTCTGTTGTATACTAAGGTCGTAGGGCACATCAGAAAGAACAATGGCTCAGAAGAAGCAGCTCGGGATATCTTCCAGGATGCACTCTTGGCTTTTTACAAATTGATTCGTCAGGAACGAATTCCAGAAGATCTAAAAACGGAAGCCTATATTTTCTCTATTTGTAGAAATCTTTGGTTGAAAAAACTAAAAAAACAAAAAAGAGAAATTCCTTTAGAGGAAGAGGCCCACGATATTCCTGTTCTTGCCGGACAATTGGAAAATCTGATTACTACGGAAAAACATGAATTATTAGAACTGGCATTAAAATCTATTGGACCAGATTGCCAGGCTATTTTGGTAGCCTATTATTACGAACAGCTCCGAATGGAAGAAATACGAGAACAACTTCAATTTTCGAGTGTCCAAGTCGCTAAAAACAAAAAATACAAATGCATGAAGAAACTAAAGGAATTGGTGATGAACACTGATTTCTTTCGAAAACGATTTTAAACAGTAATTTTTATTTAAAATCATTTTTCGAAAAAAGAATAAAAAAAGCTTAACTAATCTAAACGAAATGACGCTCCAGCAACAGAACAACATCGATCGCTACCTATGGGATAAAATGCCCTTAGAGGAAAGAAATGCCTTTGAAACGGCGATCGAGAATGATCTCGATTTAAAACGAGAGGTAATGGCTCAAAAAGAAGCCATGAAGCTGGTAGACGGAATGGGAGATGAAGTCATCAAAGAACGGATTCGCAAGGCTGGCTTAAAAGCCGCTCCATTGGGAAGCGCAGGTAAAAGTAGAAAGGGCCTTTGGTTTTTATTAGCGGCTTTATTGGTGGCTTTGGTGGTCGGCTCTATTTATTTTATGCAAAAAGAAGAAGCTCCCGTTCCACCAAAGATTCTTTATGCCAGCAATTTTGAAGCCTATCCACTTAGTTTTGGTAATCGTGGAAACGAAGACTTACTCTCTTCCGCAAGTATCGCTTATTCCGAAAAAGAATATGCCAAGGCTTTAGAATTATTTGCAACAGCAGCGCCCAATAATGAAGATGCCAAAATCGCATTGGCACAAGGCATTAGCTTTATGGCCTTAGAACAATATGATCGGGCCATACCCATCCTTGCTTCTTTTGTGAAAGGGCCGCTTTATGGCGCACAATGTCGTTGGTACCTGGCCTTGGCTTATCTCCAAACCCAACAAACCTCTGCTGCAAAAGAGCAATTGGAATTATTAATCCAATCTCCTGATGACTTTAAAAAAGCAGCAGCAAAAGAATTATTAGAAAAAATAGAATAAAGCTGGTTACCTTTTCTTCTTCTAAGGAATATAGAAGTAGGAGCGGTTATTTTAGCTTAACAACAATAAAAATTAAAGTATAAAAAGGTTTTGGTAACGTAAGTTGCCCAGACCTTTTTTTATGGAACCCACTTAAGAAAAACGTTCAATGTCTTAAGAACAAGACGCTCCGACATTGAGATTTAAGAATAAACCTTTACAAGTGTTGAACCAGTGCATCATCTGCTGTGATTGTGCTGGTTCTTTTTTTGTTGTAATACTTTTTCTAAAAGAAAAGCGGAATAATAAAACGCGCAAAAAAGAAGAGGATAAAAACGGAAACGATATTTAAAATAATCCCGGCCTTGGCCATCTCATGTACCTTGATATAGCCACTCGCAAAAACAATGGCATTGGGCGGTGTCGCCATAGGCAACATAAAAGCGCAACTAGATGCCATCGCCAAGGGTATCAACATATAAATAACCTTGGTATCCAAGCCCAAAGCAATCCCCGCTACCACGGGCGCAAAAATAGCCACCAAAGCAACATTGCTCATCAGCTCCGTCATAAATAATACAATCACCACCAACAAGGCCATAATTAAAGTAGCATTTAATGCTTCATTGCTCGATACCATTTTTCCAATAAAATCAATCACCCCCGCATTCGATAAGCCACTCGCCAAGGCCAATCCTCCTCCAAAAAGAATCAAAATCCCCCAAGGCAATTTAGTGGTGTCTTCCCAGTTTAAAGTGAATGCACCGCTTTGGAATTTAAAAGGGACACTAAAGAGCGCAAAAGCGGCTAGCATACTGATGCCCGCGTCAGACAATTTGATAAATGGAAAATAATCATTGATGTATATTCTGGTGATCCAAAGTGTGATGGTAATAAAAAAGATCATCAATACCCGCCCTTCTGTTTTTTGCATCGGCCCTAGTTTGGCCAATTCCTCGTCAATGATGTTTTTGGATTGATGGACTTGGCTTAGATGATTTGGATAAATGATTTTTACCAACAAAACATAAATAATCCCCAGCATCAAACAGCTAAAAGGTAATCCCATTTTCATCCAACTCAAAAAAGAAATTTGCATCCCATATTCTTGTTCCATAAAACCCACAATAACGGTATTGGGAGGCGTCCCAATAATCGTGGCGATACCGCCCACATTGGCCGCATAGGCAATCCCCAGGAGAATACTCAAGGCAAAATGTTTATCCCCTTTTGTAAAACCATCTTCATCATTGATCAATAAGTGAATGACCGATAAGGCAATGGGCAACATGACCACTGTCGTCGCCGTATTACTGATCCACATGCTCAGAAAAGCGGTCGCCACCATAAAACCCAGGATGACTTTATTGGGACTTGTACCCGTGAGTTTTACAATATTCAAAGCAATGCGTTTGTGCAATCCTACTTTCTCCAAAGCCAAAGCCATCACAAAGCCACCAAAAAAAAGAAAGACGATCGGACTGCCATAATTGGCCGCCACAGCTTTGATGTCCATGATCCCGACCAAGGGAAAAAAGGTAAGCGGAATCAATGCCGTTACCGAAATAGAAACGGCCTCCGTGATCCACCAACAAATCATCCAAGCTGCGATGGCGATTACCTTATCGGCTTCCGGGCTGATTAGGAGGAAAGGAAGATTGTACAAAATCAAAAAAAGAATGGGCCCGAAGACCAATCCGATTTTTTGGGAAAGGGTATATTTGGAAGGCATAGGTAGCGGCTTGTAAAAGTGGAAGGTCCCCCCGAATGAGAGAGACTCCGACAAAGATAAATTTATGTAATTAAAATAATACCTTTGGCGCGGGAAATCTGTTTTAGGGAAAGTTTGAATGCTACTAGGAGTCCAAAAAAGAAGTGTCCCGCAGATTTCGCAGATCACGCAGATTTTTTACGAATGATCGTAAAAAATCTGCGACATCTGCGTGATCTGCGGGAAACAAAATATCACCCCTTCATGCTCTCTTATCTTTCATTTCGAACCTAAAAAAAACGAATCAATCAATGAACAAAGCCATCTACATCTTGCTAGTCGCTGCGATAATCGCAGGAGTGAATGGCCTCTTGATCAAACAAATGTCCTCCATGACGGCGGGCTCGATTGCCTGGTTTCGCGCCATCGTTCCACTCACTTTTTTACTGCCGGTTTTGTTGAATAAAAAAGATCCGGTATTTCGTGGCCATTACAAAAAAATGCTGTTCGCCTCTTCCGTCAATGCCGTCCGGCTTTTTCTCTACCTCATTGCTTTTATTTTTACCTCGATTGGCAATGCCGTGGTTTTGTTTTATTCC
>CALLVY010000002.1 GCA_938015925.1 uncultured Saprospiraceae bacterium | reverse complement strand
AATCCCATATCATGATTATTTTATGCGTTTTCCTGCTAGCACTAAGTGTGTTCAGTTATGAGTTACTAAATGAAGCAAAGTAACGTTAGAAAAATAAACCAAAAAAGGCTTTCGATAATTCATCGAAAGCCTTTTTTCGTTGGCGGCCTATTCAAAAGAGACCTTCCTGCTTATCTGTTTTATTGTTTTACAGATTCATACATCTCCTCCACATCTTCCAGACTAAAAATTCCTGACATTCCCGTTTGATAAATGATCTCTTGATCGCCCATCACCTGAATATAGCGAAAGCTATAATTGGAAGTAGAATCAATTTTGTTTTCAAAAATAAAACCTTGATCCTCTTCGCGCACCAGCTTCGAAAAGTAAGGGGTGTTTTGAACGGTATTCAATTGATCTGTTTTGATCTTTAGGATATCGACGTTGATAGCTGTGGATGCAAAAATTTGCACAGAGTAATTATCACCAGAGGTAACAGAGATGTCCTTGAAGATTCCCATGTCACTGGTTTTTACCTTAGCACTATCTGGCGCTTGAATGGTAACCGGCAAGCCGTATTGAAGCAAGTTCAAAGGTTTTTTAGCTTCTTCTTTACTACAAGAAACTAAGAAGAGAAGCATCAAGAAAGCAATTCCATATTTCATAAGCGAGTGTTGTTGTTAGGTCTAAAATAGCAATTCATTTCTCTTGATTTATTTTAAGAGAATCGATTGCTTTGAAATACAAATGTTGTGAATTAATAGCGTATTGCCAAACATTCTTGTATAAACTTCAAGGCTATTTACGATGTAGAGCTTTTGGGCTTATGCTTAAAACATTTAAAAACAAATCCACAAAAAAAATCCCTCTCCGAAGTACGAAGAGGGATCATATCATTGATTGGATTCGTAAACAGGCTATTTGAAGAGAAATAAATAACTTTTTAAATATCTCAACTTCGGGCCTTTACTATATTCTCAAAAGTCGTTTCCGGGTTTAGGCAGCCAGTAAATTGGCTGGGCATTTCTAAAGAAATCTTTAAGCTATGCCTTAGCTTTTTTTGGCCTTGATCGAACAACCTACCGCTTTGGTGGTGTTGGGCTCAGGATCTTTTCCGGCTTCAATCGCTTCGATTGCGTTTTCCAAATACTTCTCCGTAACCGCAGCAGCATCTCTCGCATTATTATCAATCGCTCCGATATACCGCACCACCATATCTTTGTCTAATAAAAACACATGAGGTGTTTTGGTCGCTCCGAATTGTGGATAGATTTCTTGTTTCTCATCAAAAAGATAAAGGAAAGGAAATTCCTTTTCTTCGGCACGGGTTTTCATTCCTTCAAAACTATCTTCTGGTTCTACCGCAGGATCATTCGGGTTGATCGCAATCACCGGGTAACCTTTCGCCGCATAGCGATTGTGAAAATCAATCAAACGATCTTCATACATCACGGCATAAGGGCAATGGTTGCAAGTGAAGGTGACTACATATCCTTTTACGTCACTCATCTGAGCGAGCGAATGATCTTGGTCATCGGTTCCTTTCAAAGAAAAATCATTGGCGACATCACCAATCTGGTAACCATTGGTTTGATTGCCTTCATTGGCAACGGTCATCGCTTTTCCTCCAGGAGCTTCATTGACTGTTTTTCCTTCTTCTTTAAGTACGCTACCAAGAGAAGTTTCTGCTTCGCTAGTGCCCGAAGAACAGGCCGTAAATACCAAAGCAAAAAGTGCGATAAAACAAGTGATTTCAAAAATCTTTTTCATCTTTTAATTTTTTTTCAAAGTTTTTAAATCGTAGAAATTGTTTTCAAACAACTTCATTTTACAAAAGGCGCTACCATTTCATTTAACTCTTCATAAGTCTCGAAAGACTTTTCCTGAAATTCTCTGGCATCGCGGTTGTATACCAAGGTAGCAGGGAGCGACCCCGACCATTTGGTGCTTACTTTGTCGATCCAGGAATTGGCATCAGAGTCATTGAGCACCCATACTTCAGATTTTAACTGATGTTTTTGAATAAAAGGAATCAGTTTCTTTTCTATTTGTTGTGGAAAATCCAAACTGATCAATAGTACTTTAAATTTTTTATCCCCGTAGTCGTCCCACAATTGTTCAAAATAGGGGAGTTCTGCTACGCAGGGTTTGCACCAGGTCGCCC
Organism: uncultured Saprospiraceae bacterium; assembly: GCA_938015925.1. Taxonomy (GTDB): domain Bacteria; phylum Bacteroidota; class Bacteroidia; order Chitinophagales; family Saprospiraceae; genus CALLVY01. The sequence goes on along the minus strand of CALLVY010000002.1, from coordinate 14,067 downwards.
AAAAGTTGACGACGTAGGTGGTGTCGTTTTCAAAGTGCAAGAGGTGTTCCAGTCCTTTAAAATCATGGATTGGAACGTTTATAGACTGGGAGATTTGACTGGCAGAAGCTTTTTCTTTGGCGACTTCTGCGGAGGCAGGGACTTCCAGTTCACGGTTATTTTCTTTCGGTTGGCTGCTACACGCAAGAATAAAAATTAGAGCGAATAACAAGTAGTTGTAATTATTTCGTTTCGTCATTTGCTGTTTAAGATGAGAGAAAGTTCGTATGCGTTGCGTGGGGGGTGAAATTTTAACATTTGAGAGAGGAAATGGTTTCTAGTTTAGGAGAACATTTTCCAATTTCTTAAGAGTAAAAGCCTCCGCAATTTATACAGTCATTGGGGGCGAGGCTTAACAGACCAATTCTTGGTTTGGGTATAACGAATGCTGAAATAATATAAAAATTTTCTACTATCAATTAGGTCTTTAGACGATTAAGGAAGGACGAAAAATTAATAGGCTAGAATATGTATTGTTATTGTTTTCGTGTAACAAATCGGGAAATTTGCCCAAAAAAAAGTAATAAACACCCGTTATCTTTGTTGTCAAAGGAAACCTTAAATTCACTTCCTTACAAGTGAATAGTATTTAGAAACAAGATAAGTACCAGAAAGAATACACATCACTATCTTTTTTAACTGATAACCGTTGATTTTTTTTGCTTATTAATAATTACTTATAAACATTTAAAATATAAAACCAATGATAAAACGGATCTTATTGACCCTTCCAATCTTTGTCTTGTTCTTACCCGGTCTTTTTGCGCAAGCGAACCTTACATTGATAGACTGCTACACATTAAAAGCTTCTCTAGAAGAGCTAAATATAGTGTCTGCTGGAACATATTCGTTTGTTCTTGAAAAGGAAATCATGCCACAGCTTTGGCAGAAGATTACTGTAGTGGATTCAGAAAAACAAAAAGTATTATTTACAGATCTACCAAAGGCTACTTATCGAGTCACGATTGTTTCTCCAAATCATCAAAAAACAAAACAGACGAAGATATATCACCATTTGATGAAAGAAGATCCACAGAGTATAGATAAGGCAAACACTTTTTTGTCTAATAAAATTACTTTAACGCTTGATTCCAATTGTGATTTTGGAAGAAACAATGAAGTAAGTATTAAGTCTCGAAATGGAATTACTAGTCCAATTAGAATTTACCCCAACCCAAGTCAAAACAAAGTCTGGGTAGAGTGGAGAGATTATATGGAAATCATGCAAATTTCCATTTATAGCATCGCAGGTATTCGACTTAAACACATAACATCAGCGGATAAGCGTGTGGAGGTTGACGTATCTGATATTCCACCAGGAATCTACTTGGTCAAGGCTACCAATAAGGAAGCGATGGTTTTTACACAACGGATTTCCATAATTCGATAACTCTTAGTGATGATCAAATAAATTTTATCTAATTCTTTCAAAATTATAGCTATGTATCGGTTCTTATTTTTATTACTCCTTTTATTTACAATTCTTCCTAATTCTGAAGCACAAGTTCCTTGCCTAATGGATGAATTAGACCTTACTCCAGGTGGAATACCAAACCAGTCCTCTATTTATCAAAATAGTGGAGCAGCCATTGCTATTGACGGGATAACTGATGGTAATTGGTCTACCGGGAAAGCCTCTCGTACTTTAGAGGAGCCTAATGCTTGGTGGGCTATTGATTTAGGAGATATTTACGCTTTAGAAAGTATCAATATTTGGTATCCGTCTGATATATACCCTGAAGGCTTCGCTGACTACTATATATTGTATTCCAGATACCCCTTTTTGAGTACTGATCTAGCGACGGAGTTGGCTTCTCCTATCGTTAGTTCAATTCATGTAGAAAGCAGTTTTGCTAGCGGCGCAATTGTCCCACTTAATAATGAGTCAGCTCAATATGTACGTATCCAAAATAGTGGAGGTGGAACAGTATCGCTTAAGGAAATAATAATTACTGGCCGATCTAAAGAAATCTGTGATAATAATTGTGATGATGATGGAGATGGTTTTATAGATTGTGAGGATAGTGATTGTAGTCCTACTTTGTATAATATAACGAAGGTTGACCCGAGTTGTCCGATCTGTCCGGATGGGGAAATTAATATTCAGGCTTTTGGAGAAAATTTGCGATTTAGTATTGATGGTGGACAGAGTTTTGAGGAGGCGTGTGATGGATTTTTTCATTGTAAAATGGAAGGGTTGTTGGAAGGAGATTTTAATGTTTTGGTGACGAATGATAATGGGTGTATGGTAGAGTGGCCAGATAATCCGGTGCAGTTGCGTGCAGCAGCAGGTGGCTTGAGCGGTGATTGTCCTAATGGCGGGTTTGAAGAAGGGAAATTTGATAATTGGATAGGTGGTTGGGGAGGATGGATTGATAATAATAATGATCAAATTGGAGATGAAGTAGTCATTACTAATAATACATTATTATTAAATGATCGACATACGATAATCAATGCTGAGCTTAATCCAACTGATCCTGAAGTGCCTGGAATTGATTTAAGCCCTCCCAGTGGAGGAAAATATATTGCAAAATTGGGAAATTCGGAAGCGGGGCAACAGGCTGAAGTTTTAAAATATTGCTTTGATGTAGATACTGATAATGCAGATTTTTCTTTTTTCTTTTTACCCGTACTAGAAGACCCTAATCATGATCCAGAAACAACTCCATTTTTTTTATATTTAGCCTCTGATTCGAATGGCCAATTTATCGAAGGTGAGTCATTTATTGCGGATAAAGAAGATCCTTTTTATCAAACTTTCGATCCAGATCCAGATATTGATGGTGATGATATTGTATACCGAACTTGGACTTGTCGTTCTATAGATTTTAGCAACTTTATTGGTCAGGAAGTCTGCATTCTATTTGAAACAGCAGACTGTGCCAGGAATATTCATTTTGGATATACCTACATTGATGCTTTGTGTAATACTAATGTAAAGCCAACAGGAGATATAAAGCCAATTGAAGCACTATGCGTAGGTAGTAACGATGGTTTTACGATAGATGGAACTAGGTCACGAGGAGAAAATTCTTATACTTGGGAGGTCTGTAAATTGAATGCTAGTAATACAGAATCAGAATGTTTCCAACAGAGTTTTTCAAATGATGTAGGGATACTAAATATAAAAAATTTCTATAGTAATAAAGGAGGAAATTGGGAGTGTGACGTAAATTATAGGGTAAAGTTAAGTGTTCGTAATGATTGTGCAATTGGTGATCTTGTTAGTATTGACGTATTTGCTTCTTGTAATTTAATGATAGACTATCCGGATTTTGTATACTGTGTTAACAATGATGTTGTTCCGATGCAAGGAGTCAATAATTGCAACGATTGTGATATTTTATGGCAAACAGACTTAGGAATATTAGATGATTATACCGTGCCATTTCCAAATATATTGGCTTTCCCTCCGGGTAATGCTTTGATGGAACTCTCCTATACTATTTTTGACAATGAAACTAGATGTTCTTTTTCAGGGGAAGTAAGTGTAAGAAAATTTGCGACTCCAATTATAGAGAGTCTAAAGCATGAAGTTATTTCCTATTGCTCTCAGGAAATAACTGTGAGAGTATTTTCAACAATAGGCTCTAGTAATTTGGAGTTTCCTTTAAAAGATGAGGTGACAGGCAATGTTTATTTTCCATCTTCTAAAAGTGTTGAGCCTGTCGGTGCCGGTGGTTTTTTTTATAATTTGATCTATTCATTTTCAAGTAGCGGTCCTTTTATAACAAATGGAGCTCATTACACGTTTACCATTGATGTAGTTGGCTTGTATGAAGACTTTGTAGAATATGGATGCGGAGTACCCAGAACAATACTTGTTGATAATCCAATATATTATGGAGATTTTCCCCCTATGCATTGTCCAAATGCATTTACTCCAAATTCTGATGGCATCAATGACGAATGGAAAGTAGCTAGTGATGAACTCTTTATTCAACCAGATTACTTTGGGGCTTATAATGCAACAGAATATGAACTCATAATTTTTGATAGCTTTGGTGGGGAGTTGTATAATAGTGGTGTGGTAAAGGCAAATGATCCCATTAATGGTTTTTATCAAAGAGAAATTACATGGGATGGGAAAAACTTTAACGGAAATATGCTTCCAAGTGATGTATATACATTTAAATTAACACTCGGAAATTGTGACCATCCAATTGGTATTCAGAATGGAGATTGTCAAGAACCAACACCTGTTCCAGATCCAGATGAGAACGGAGTGATAACATTGACTGGATTTGAGGGGTGGACTACAGGTGGATCAGAAAATTGTATTAAGGGGTTTATTACAATTCTTTAAGTTATATTTTATTAAATGCCTAATGCGAATCAGGGGTTAAAAATAATAAATCAACCTTAATGGTCTAACTTACTGAATGATAATTGAAAATTCACCCCTGATTCGCATGTCTTATAAAATTGATTTTATGTTTATTGGAAAAAGGTATTGGAAAAATATTTTTCTTTCTTTCTTTTTAGCATTTTCGATTAATACAAATGCACAGCTAGATTCTCTTTTTACAAAAATTGATTTTGGTGTGAGACTCGGTGCTACTTTAAGTTCCAGTACTAATCATGAACAAGTTGAAGAAGTAACATATGATGGAAATCTTATTCATAATCTGTCTAATCCAGAGGCTAGATGGGGGCAACATTTGGGATTGATCTTCGAATATAGATTAATCAAATTTTTAACGATAAGAACAGAATTTAACTTTATAGGTACTAAAGTAAAGTATAATTACAATACAACAGAATATAATAATGAAATAGGCTTAGCTACAGAAAAAATAGATGGTGTGCTTGAAGAACGTAAATTATTTATTCAAATTCCTCTACTTGTTAAAGCAGATTTTTATAAGAAAAAGCTTCCCGAAATCTATGGTGGAATATATTACAAAGGAAAAGGATTGAGCAATGGTTCCTGGAGTTATAAAGAACGTACATATGCAAAATACCTTTCTAATAGTTGGGTTTTTTATGACTCTCCAGTTGCTGTGCCAACAATTGGTGAAAGTAAAGGATTTTCTGAACGGAATAACCTTGGGTGGATTGTAGGGACAGAATACGGTTTTAAACTTAACACTAGGCTGGATTTGTTATTAGGCATTCGGTATCAAGATAATTTTAGATTAGATAATATTTATCCCCCATACCGAAGGCACTCTCTTTTAGTTGATTTTGGTCTTATGTTTTGACCTTCTTAATCAGAAAAAATGATCAAACAAATAGTAATAAGTATCGCGATAGTAATTGGCTTAATAAACATAAGCACCGCACAAGAAGAAACCAGTAAACCAACTTTCTTCTACGGCTTCAATATTTACCTCGAAGCCAGACCGCTCCTCTTTGCACAAAAAGAAAGTGATTATTTTCCAAGTTATATAAAGGTCGATCAAGAGTTGAGTTTTGCATTGGGTTGTCCAATAGGAGTGCGCTTTAACGATCAATGGGAAGTTTTTAGTGCGGTGAATTATTTATATCAACGGGCCACTTATAGAGCTTCGGGCTTATTGACTCCAAGTGATTTTAACTTGACCCCAGGAAGGCCGATTACAAGCAGTCTTAGTTTTGAAATCACCAAAATATTTCATCAAGTCAATATACCTGTTCTGGTAGCTTTCGGTAAAACCTTTAAGAATGATAGAATAAGCATCAGTGCCGGGCCAGAATTTGACCTCTTTTTTGCCCAAAAAACTTCTGGAATTATCACCGAAGGAGGACTGACTAGAGCGCCTGAAAATCTATCCATCGCCGGAAAAAGAGTACAAATGCTTTGGAGGATAAGTTTGACTTATCATAAACGCATCAATGAAAAAATGTACTTGGGGATATCACCAAGTGTTAGTTTACATTTAAGAAAAACCTTTAGTAATTTTTATACTACGTCGATGAGTATTCCCTCTGCATCTAACAAAATAGGTTTGTCTGTATTTCTGCTGTTTGAGAAATAGAGCTTTGTTACATTATTATCCAAGGTGATGGAGGAGGTATTGAATAATAACATTATCTCTATTGGAGATACTCTAGCTGTTAATGATATTTTGAAGAAATAAGTCAGAATATTTGTACAATGCCAAAAAACAAAAACGCCAACAAATTCAATTGCTGGCGTTTGATTATCATTATCATTTCTGAAGGAAGGCTCTTTAAAATTTAACCGAAAATAAACGGCTATCTGGATTCGTGGTTTTTGATTATCGTTCCCTTTTTTCAAAATTAACTCCCATTTTAAGGGAAAAGTCATAGAGCATTAGGGCCAGCTTCTGCCAGCCCCATTATGCTATCAATTTTAAAAACACAAATTAAAACATCATCTAATTATCTGTAGTCATCAATTGTTTCGATTGACTTCTCTCCAGGTACCATTGCCATTCGACATCAAAGTAAGGGAGCTATTGGCCACCGAAGTGAAACCTGATTTCAACTGAATATAAGCTCCATTGGTCACTCCAACGCCCGCCATATCAAAAAGTAGCGTTAGAATACTTCCCTTAGGAAAACGATTGGCGGTTTGGTGATTGATCCGAGCAATATTATTGCTATTGGTCACTTCAAAATAATTGGCGGTTTGAGGCAAATCTAGATAACCATTACTCGGAATCGTGCTAGAAGCAACAGCATCGATAAGCAGGCCATGCAATTGTCCGCCAGAAGAAAGCAAAGGTTTTTCATCCAAGGTCGGTAATTGATTTCCAAAACAGAGGGTTGGAGTACTGATGTAAACCGTGATGGAAGAACCTGTTGTATTTTCTACTTGCGCTGCAAATCGGGCGGGTTGGTTTCTGTTGGACTCTGCATTCATTCCTACAAACTCCCAATCGTCACTTCCACAATGTGGATTGGATCGGGTCCAGCCTTTAGAAGCATTGGTGTAAGTATAAGCGACCCCGGGGACATTCGTTTTTATGTAGAATCCAAAATTGACCTGATCGTATAGCGGTAAATCTTTTACCAAAGGCCGAGCAAGTGCACTGGGTTCAACCCTGGCCGTAATGCCGGCAGGAACCGTCAGTTTTATGATGTTATGGGTTTCGGATAAGGAGGGAGCAAGTATTTCCATTTGTACATTGTTTCCAGTAACTTCCCAGTCAGGCACCGTTTGCCCATCGGGCGAAAAGAAAGTAGCATTTCGGAATTTGTTGTAACTCGAGTTCCGATAGTGGATGGCTTTTCCACTCTTCATATTGATAAAATTATTTCCTTTGTCGAGGGTTAAGCCGCCGGCATAGATTCCAGTTAGCGTAGAGTTTTTTGTTTTCTTGTCAAATTTAATTAGGGGAATCAAGTCGTCTTGATGGACTCCTTCAATTCTTATTTCAGTACCCGTTATTTCGCCTTTGCTTACCACAAAGTGACCATGAGTAGAAGAAGGTGGTTCTACAATGACTCCCTTAAAAATATTGTGATTCCCTCCGTCTACCAAAACCCCATGCTTAAATCCACCTCCAGAAATCTGGCAATGATTCCAGGTGTTGGAGTTGATAAAACTATTTTGTTCCTCATTGATGTGTAAACCGATAAGGCCATGACGGATTCTCAATTCATTAAAAGAAGCATAAGCGATACCTCCACTGTTTTTGGCAGACAGGTGGAGACCAATGCCTTTGGTAAAGCCACTAATCAAGACGCCATAGCAAAAGACACTTTCTACCAGTCTACCATCGGCTTCTACTAAAATTCCTCCAGCAGCTCCTGCTTCATTTTTATCGCGAATGACAAGGTCTTTTAAGGTCGTATTATGGCCAATCATTTTTATCGCATAATCATTTCCATAAAACCAAAGCAGAGAGCCATTATAAGGAGTTTGCAAAGGATCACTTCCCGCACCTTCTCCAATCAGAGAAACACCATCCTTGATTACCAATGTTCTGCTGATCACATAGATGCCATGCGGAACAAAAACTTTGCACCCCAGGATCGCGGCACTATCCAAAGCTTGCTCGAACGCATCGGTATCATCTGTTGAACCATCACCTGTTGCTCCAAAGTTGGTAACATATAATCCATAGCGTTCTCCGTCAAATGATTTTGCCCGATCGGCATACAATGCTCTTGGAACAGAAAGTATTTCTGATAAATTATTGAGATCGTAATTGCTCCCTCCGTTGATGTCTATTTCTACTTGTAAAAAACTTTGGAGACTCCAGTCGATTTCATTAAAAACGCCTAAAGTGGAATTTCCTTCTCCGACGTTTAAATTGAGAACCCCATAGTCATTGCTGGTGACTTGATGCGTCTCTTGATAGATGGGAGGAAGGTTTTCTGCAGTTTGAATGATACTGATTTGTACTCCGATTTCTTGATTGCTAATGACTATTCCGGCACTGTCTCTAGCGACGGCTTGATAGCGAAAAGATTGTTGGGCAGAAATGCTGCCTGTAAAAATGAAAAAGAAAAAGCTTAGCAAGAATGATAAGGTAAGCTGCTTTAGTTTTGACATGAAGAAAAGGTTTGAAAAAGGTATTGATGAAAAAGGTTTGCTACTGTGTTGAATAGCGGCGGGAAAGAATTGTGTTTTGGAAATTACCTGAGAGGGAATTAGAAAGAGGGGATTAGTTTTTGATAAAAGATAGTGCAGAAATGCTTTCTTGATTTTGAAATAACTGGATAAAATAAGTGCCGGAGGGGAGGTCTCCGACTTGGGTCAATTGTACTTCACTGCTTTGGGAAGGTAGTTCTTGTTGAGAAATTTGACGGCCACTACTGTCAAAAAGAATCGCCATAACCGGAGCCGTTAGAGGAACAGCAAAACGAATGGAAACCAGATCAATAGTAGGGTTGGGGAAAAGACTCAATTGAACTTCTTTTTTTATTTTGGCGACTGGAGTTTCGGGAGATTGTTCTTCGGTTAGGGAAGGTAGTGGGCTTCTATCTTTTGCGCTTCTATTTAATGCTCCTTGTTGGAAACCACCCGTAATGGCATTGGTGCCTTGCATGGTTTCGGTAAAGCTAAGTCCGAAGGTCCAATTGATGAAAACACCATTTTCATTACTGGTAAAATCACCAGCGGGAGAAATACTTGCTCTGGAAATTTGTTGTGCTTGAGAAGGAAGTGCTCCTAGGATAAGGAAGAAGAAAAAAATATTTTTCATGCTGGTATTGGTTTGGACTATTATCAATGATTACCCTCCCAATGTAAGATGAGTTAGTGGGATGATTCTTTTTAAGGTGTCGAATCTGTGACAGAAACGAAGCTTTTAGTTTGTTTTTATTTGTTGTGTAAGGTGTTGATTGTTAGGACTTAAGGTGTTGTTTTGAGGAGAAGTAAAAGGGGAAAGAAGCTTAGTTGAGACGATAAATCCTATAAACATTATTTTCCGCTAAAATTGGAAAATCGAGCGTTTTCCGGGCAGAAGTCAATAAGAATTGGAATTTTCCTTGGCTTATTTTTTTCCATTCTTCTTTGTCTCGGGAAGTAAAGTGCGTATTGGCTAATGCGGAAAGCACTTCTTGCTTTCTTCTGTTTTGAATACCAATGCCATATATTTCTTGTACTCTTTGATACCAAACGGGAAGTGCATCTTTTCTATGGACTACTGTTTTATAATCGATATAACAACTGCGTTGACTATGGAATTTAAAAGCGGTTTCTTGCATAGGAATTACAAAAACAGCATCGATAGGACTAGCGGCCTTGGCTTGTAAAGCAATATCGACCATCGGGTCTTGATGAGTGGCCCAGAAAAAATGATAAGCTTTGTTTTGGAAAATAGAAAAAGGGAAAAGCATTCCGACGATGGCTGTGAACGTGAGGAGACTTAAGCTTATTTTTCCAATCTGTGAAAAAGTATTTTTTAGCAAAAAGGAAAATTTATTTTCCAGCCAAGCCAATACAGCAATAAAAGACAATGCTTTTAACCAAATGGTACTTTTAAACCATTGGGTCGTCAATAAGGTAGAGCTCTCCAAAACTTCTACGCCTACGGTATATATTCCACAACCGATCAAAGCCAAAATAAAAAAGGTAAAGAGTCTTCTTTCTTTTTTCCAAAAATAGAAAAGGCCAAAAGCAAAGAGAGGAACCAAAAGGAAAAAAGATTTTAAGGGAAAGTAAGAAGGGAAATAATGATGTGGAACTCTGAATTCCAAGATGTCAAAAAGCAATTGAGAATCAATATTTCCTTTGTCAAAGTTTGCTTTTAAAAAAACAAGCCAAGCACCCGCGCTCAACATAAATCCTAAAAACAAAGCAATTATTTTTTTCCAGGAAAGCCTCGATTGTCCCCTAATTTTTTCAAGTCCCAATACACCGCCGAGGAGTAAAAATAATTGAGCCCCAGCCACCGGATGAAAAAAGGTACACAAAACCAGAAAGACTAAAGACCAGGCATAGGCTCGCTTTAGGAAATAAAATAAAGCCCAGACGCCAATAGCCTTCGCCAGCAAGCTTGGAATAAAAGTATTGTAGTACAATTCATTGCCCCCCAAATTAATACCATAAAAAGGAGGAAGAAAGAGCAGCAATAAAAGTCCCCATTTTAAAACGGTCGAGCGAATAAAAAGATGGCCAATGCGATACCAGCCACTAAGCAGAGATAAGCTACAAAGCAAATGCAAAAGCGCACATAGAAAAGGCAATGCCTGCCCACTCAAAGAAAGGATTTTGGAAAAGAAATACCGTTCGTTGGGAATGGCCTGGCTAATATACTGGACGTAAAAGTCGGAGGGGTAGAGGTCTGGATTTGCGAGGAACAGCGCATAGGGGAGGACTTCTACTTGATCGTCAGCGCCAAAGACATAGCCATTGATGGCCAGGATGATTCCATAGATTGGAAGAAGTGGTGCTAGTTGTTTCCAGGAAAAAGGAGAAGCTCCTTGCGGCATGTGTTTAAAGTTTCAAAACTTCAATCAATATTGAATAACGAATGAGCAATTAGGAGTGTTCAGAAAAAAAATGGAAGAGGAAATATCGAATATCGATTGGAGCGGTCAATGCTATAGTTCCGTTTAATCCCTTCTTTGATCTCCCTATAAAATCGCGATTTTTCGTCAAAAAAATCATTATTCAAAATTTCTTACTAGTTCACCTTATACCCAATCCCCATTCGAGTCAATTCGGCCACAAATTCATTATCTGCTTGCACTTTATGATCGGTAGAGTAGGTATTCAAACTAGTCTTGTTCGTACGATCAATAAAAACCATTTTGAGCTTATGCTTCCCTTTACTGGTTTTGCACAAAGCATCAATTTCATTGATTAAAGTATCAGATAAGATATCAATGGGTAGTTTTAAGGTAATGGATTCCGTCAAATCTGCGCCAATGTCTTCCAGCATTTTTACTTCCAATAATTTGAGTTGATACTCATCGCTATTGTAGCGTTTTTGGTATTGACCTTTGATGAAAACCACATAACCCGATTGCAGCATATTGCTAAATTGGGCATAGTCGCTACTAAATAATGGAAACTCAATCGAACCCTGATAATCTGCTAAAGTAAACAATCCCCAGCCCGTTCCTTTTTTACTAATTCGATGATTGGCAGTAGCAACGATACCGGCCAAGTTTATTTTTTGACCTTTGAATTGCTCAATGCGATCCAAGCTACAAGTGGTAAAATTTTCTACCTCTAGTTTGTAATCATCCAGCGGGTGTCCGCTAATATAAATTCCAGTAACCTCGCGCTCTTTACTGAGTTTTTCCAAAAGACTCCATTCTACCTTCTCTGGCAAATTGGGATCTGGAATCATCGCATCTTCTGAATCTCCAAACAGCGAATTCGCCGCCGATGATTTTTGCGATTGATAAGCATTACCGTAGCGGAGCAAGTGCTCCATAAAAGTATCGTACTTTTCAGAAGGGGTAAAATAAGTCGCTCGGTTCAACTCTTCAAAACGATCCAAACCACCTCCAAGAATCAAACTTTCCATGACTCTTTTATTGAGGGCACTTTGACCAAGTCTTTGCATCAGATCAAAGATGTTTGCAAAAGGTCCATTTTCTCGTTCCTCCAAAATCGCTCCAACCGGTCCTTCTCCCACTCCCTTTAATGCCGATAAACCAAAACGAATATTACCATCTTTATTTACCGTAAAATTAGAAAAACTCTCATTGATATCTGGGCCGAGTACGGGAGTTCCCATTCGATTGCATTCTCGTAAAAAGAAAGTCAACTTGGTAATATCACTTTTATTATGGGTCAATACCGAAGCCATAAATTCTGCTGGATAATGCGCTTTGAGGTAGGCCGTTTGAAAAGCGACAAAGGCATAGCAGGTAGAGTGAGATTTATTAAAGGCATAAGAAGCAAAGGCTTCCCAATCTTTCCAGACCTTGTCCAATACTTCTTTGGGGTGGCCATTGCTTTCTCCACCTTCCAGAAATTTAGGATACATCTGATCAATCAAGGCCTTCTTTTTCTTACCCATTGCTTTACGCAACATATCCGCCTCTCCCTTGGAGAAGTTGGCTAACTTTTGCGAAAGCAACATCACTTGCTCTTGGTATACGGTAATCCCGTAAGTTTCCTTGAGGTACTCTTCCATGGCAGGAAGATCATAGGTGATGGGTTCGCGGCCATGCTTACGCGCAATAAAGTTAGGAATGTATTCCAATGGGCCAGGGCGATATAGTGCATTCATCGCGATCAAATCTTCGAATGCGGTTGGCGCCAATTCCTTCATGTATTTTTGCATTCCACCACTCTCATACTGGAAGATACCAACGGTTTCTCCTCGCTGGAATAACTCATAGGTCTTTTCATCCTCTAGCGGAATAGAATCTGGATCAATGTCGATGTCGTGACCCGATTTGATCATGCGGACGGCATCGCGGATAATGGTAAGGGTTTTTAATCCCAGGAAATCCATTTTCAAAAGTCCCGCTGTTTCTGCAACGCTGTTGTCAAATTGCGACACCAGCATATTAGAATCCTTGTCTTTTTTGACTGGAACGAATTTGGTGATTTCGTCAGGCGTGATGACGACTCCACAAGCATGGATACCCGTGTTTCGAATCGAGCCTTCCAGTTTCATGGCGGTACGGATCATTTGCCCAATGTCGTCCTGGCCTGCTGCGAGTGCTCTAAACTGATAGGCTTTGTCTACATCCTCAGAATTCATTTCCGATTTTAATTTCGGATCAATATCTTTTGCAGGCAATACTTTCTTTAAACTGGCTTTGAGGTGTAGGGGAAACGTTTTGGCGACCCGGTCTACCTCTGGGAGTGGGATATTCATTACTCGACCCACATCTCGCAAAGAAGATTTGGCGGCCATGGTACCATAGGTGATGATTTGGGCAACTTGGTTTTGGCCATATTTCTCAATGACATAATCGATTACCTTGGCACGACCTTCATCATCAAAGTCAATATCAATATCGGGCATCGACACCCGTTCAGGATTAAGGAATCGCTCAAATAGCAAATCGTACTTGATTGGATCTACATTGGTAATTCCTACGCAATAGGCGACGGCAGAACCCGCTGCTGATCCACGACCAGGGCCAACGGCAACGCCCATATTCCGCGCGGTAGTCGTAAAGTCTTGTACAATCAGGAAGTATCCCGGATAACCCGATTGGCGAATGACCTCTAATTCGAAGTCGAGTCTTTCTGCAATTTTTGGCGTGATGATGCCATAGCGTTTTTTAGCTCCTTCATAAGTCAGGTGGCGAAGGAAGTCATCTTGAGTTTTAAATTTTTCGGGAAGCGGGTAATTCGGTAATAAGACATCCCGAGCCAATTCGAGATTGTCAATTTTTGAATAAATCTCCTGGGTATTGTCGATGGCAAAAGGCACATCGTTAAACAATTGATTCATTTCCATCTGCGTCTTGAAATAAAAATCAGAGCTAGGAAATTTGAATCGCTTGGTATCTTCTTTTAGACTATTGGTGTTGACACAAAGTAAAAAATCGTGTGGATCGGAATCCGCCTCTTCTACATAATGCGAATCATTGGTTGCAATGACTTTGATATTGTATTGCTTCGCAAATTTCATCAACTGCTGATTGATGTCTTCCTGGCTAATGCCTAAGCCATCAATATTTTCGAGTCCGGTATGTCTTTGGATT
>CALLVY010000001.1 GCA_938015925.1 uncultured Saprospiraceae bacterium | reverse complement strand
GTCTGTTTTGGATATCATCAAAACATGTTTTGCAGTAATGCCATAAGTTTTATTGTTCTCTTTAACCAAGAAACCGTTAGAGGCATTTGGATTATCAAAGGAGGCATCCGTATAAGAGACATTGTTGATTAGCCCTATTGGGTTTTTTTGCACCTTTTCTATTGAGGAACAACTAAACATTAGAGTCATTAGAAGTGCTAAATTAATGATTTGTAAATGCTTCACCTTATTGATCTATTTTGTTTTGGAATAAGTGCAAAATAGACTAATAGTAGGCTTAGAACTCCTACTCCCCTTACTTTAACAGGTCAATAACAAGTATCCGCGAATTACTTATGCCCAACAGAATAAGATCAAGTACATCGTGATTAAGCTTTCCGATTTTTAAATTTTGCTTGCGCTACTTCACGGATGGTTTTATTGCTGACTTTGCTTTCGGCCCAGGTGAGGGTATCGAGGTAGAGGAAGGATCTTTTTTCGAAACGGTCTCGGCTGATTTTTTGAAGGTTTTTGTGGAAATCAGCGAAGGCGATTTGTTGTTCATTGGGCACCTTATTGATGGTACTTCGGAGGAAGCGGAGGGTTTCTTCCTGGGCTCGATTGAGCTCTTTCATTTTTTCTAGAAAGCGTTGGGTGGAATCGGCCAGGTAAGGAAGTAGTTCGTAGTGGCCTAGTTCGAAATGGCAGATGAGCTGTAGTAAACGAGAATAACTTTGGATGTCTTCGCGCAGGTGACCTGCTTTGAGGTTGATGATTTCGTTGAGGTAATCGAGTGCGGTTTCGGGATCGCCATTGGCGAAATAGAGGTAAGCGATTTTAAAATAAAAAACCATGACTCTGTGAACATCGATCGTTTGCTCATAACGTTTGATGTTCTTTTTAATCGCCGGAACCATTTTCAAACCTTCTTTAAAAGTCCCTTCCAGATAGTGTTTGTTGATGCGAGCAGTATAGAGATAAAGGAAAGCAATGGTTTGAGAAATTTCGCTCAAATTTTTGCCTTCTTGTTTCATAAAATCTTCAAAGCGTTGGAGGTAAATTACAAAACGGTCATAGTCTTTTAGGTTAAACAAAGAAGTCAGGACATAGTGCAAACCCCTCATATACAAATCCGGATCTTTCTCAATCATGTTTGGACTTTTCTCAAACAGATTGACCCAATCTATGGCGTGCTTGCCGCAATTTTTAAAATCGAGCAAAATATAATTGTACCAAACATGAGACTGACTTAGGTAGACTTTTTCAAAAAAGGACAAGCCTTTATTTTGCACTCCTTTCCTACTGGATTCAAAAAAGCTTTTGACATAGATCAGATCTTTTTCATTTTTTACATGTCCTACCTGAATGTATAAACCGTGTATTTTTATTTTTAAATTGGATAAGAGGCAACGATTATTCGTAATACTACTCCGCTTCGCTGCTTCATCAATTAAGCGCTCTACTTTATTTTTGACTGCCCGACTACGCGTAATGTGCCGCTCTTCAATCAACTTTTGAAATTCAATAATTTCCAGTTGCAATAAATCCTGATTGTTTTCAATCGCAATGGGTTTGATGCGATCTAGTAAGCGTAGACTTTGCAGATGCAGTCCTTTGCCGTATAGAATCCGTGCAAAATCAATTTGCTCGCGAATCTGAATGTCCACTTTCTTTTGAATATGAATGAGGCGAAGGCTGGTCAGAATTTGTTTGTAAAGGTGGCGTTTGAGATTGGCTAATTGACTTTTGTTGAGCTTGGGAATTTTTTTAAAAACCGCTGCTTCATCGTATTCTGTCTGCTTGTCTAAGACATCAAAAAGTTGAATAAAGCGCAGTGTGTTATTGCTCTGTGTCCGGTTAGCGTAGAGTTTAAAGTTTCGTTTTTCTGCTTTGGTCATTGAATTAATCAAAGTTAAAAGCTGATCTTTTTGTGTACTGGGGGTAACATCCTTTATTTTCATAAATCACTGATATTCATATTCTTACACTATCTAAATCCTCCTTTGGCAATCATATAAAACTTTATTATTCATTTTAAAGCCTTATAATTTCACGGTATGTTTGGAAGGTACTTTAAAGACTACTTGAGCATACTAATTTCTTTAACACCCACTAAGTTACTAAAAATGAAAAAAATTGAAGCGATCGTCCGTTTATCTTGTTTCGACAAAGTTAGAGATGCCCTTGCTGTAATTGGTGTCAACTTTTTCACCCTGCAAGATGTCAAAGGTTTTGGCTTACAAAAAGGTAAAACGATGACCTATCGAGGAAGTGTTTATGATGCCGATTATATTCCACGTTTACAGATTGACCTCTTAGTAGAAAATGAAAGAGTGGAAGAAATCGTAGCAGTCATACTCGACTCTGCTCGTACGGGAGAAATTGGCGACGGAAAAATAATAATCCTTCCAGTTGATCAAGTTCTACGCATTCGTACTGGAGAGTTGGACGCCGAAGCGATCTAATTTTTCTCTCCTCCTAAAATGCATGATTTAATTTAAAATCACCACCTGTTTCTTTTTTAGCCCCTCAGCGTTTACCGCTCTTTTCTCTACCAATCTAACCAAAATACAAACTTAAGATTAATAATTCACCCAAGTAGTGGTTTGGGCAAGCTATATCCCGAATTAAAGCACTACTAGTAAATTTCAATTTTCAACCTTGTAGAATTGCCTACACTTAACTCATTAAAAATGAACGAAGCATTATTTACCGCTAACAATTTATGGCTTTTGGTAGCTACCGTATTTGTATTCCTCATGCATCTTGGCTTTGCTACACTAGAAGCAGGCTTGATCAGAAAAAAAAATACCGTCAACATCCTTTTCAAAAACGTAATGATCGTTTCCATTGGTTTATTGACATATTACATTGTAGGTTTCAACCTCATGTATCCTGGAATGAATGAAGGAGGATTCTTTGGTTTTGCAGGTTTTGGCCTGGCCGCTCCTGATGCTCCTGCTATTGAATATGCCGATGGAGCCTACACCTATTGGACCGATTTTATTTTCCAGGCGATGTTTGCCGCAACTTGCTGTACCATTGTATCAGGTGCTGTCGCGGAGCGCATCAAACTAGGTGCCTTTTTGATTTTTGCCACTTTATTTGTGTCGATTAGCTATCCCATCACCGGCATGTGGAAATGGGGTGCTGGCTGGTTGGACGCTTTAGGTTTTTATGATTTTGCAGGATCAACGCTGGTACATGCCGTAGGTGGCTGGGGAGCTTTGGCTGCGATCATTCTTCTTGGCGCAAGAAGTGGAAAATACACAGAGAAAGGCATTCGGCCGATTCCCGGACACAGTATGCCCCTCGCTGCAGTAGGTGTTTTCCTCTTATGGTTTGGCTGGTTTGGATTCAATGGTGGCTCGGTACTTTCAGCTAATCCAATGAGTGTTTCTCTGGTTTTTGTAACCACCTCTCTTGCTGCTGCCGCAGGAGCAATGGGTGCTTTTATTGCATCCTACTTCTTATTCAAAACTCATGATCTTTCTATGGTTCTCAATGGCATACTTGGTGGCCTGGTAGGCATCACTGCGGGAGCCGACTTAATGAGTCCGGGAGAAGCAATAATCATTGGCGGCATCGCCGGAGTGATCATTCCTTTCTCTGTTGTCTTTTTTGACAAACTAGAATTAGATGATCCGGTGGGTGCGACTTCGGTACACTTGGTTTGTGGAATTTGGGGAACCTTGGCCGTTGGAATCTTTGGCAGCATGGCAGGAATGGAACAATTTGTCAATCAATTGATCGGAACTGCAGCAATTGGGACTTTTACTTTTGCTTTTGCTTTTGGAGTAATGTTTCTTCTAAAGAAAACTATTGGAATCCGAATTAGTAAAGAAGAAGAACTCAAAGGACTTGATATCGCGGAGCATGATATGGCTGCCTATCAGGATATTGAAAATGTACAATCCTATGAACTGTCTGTAAAATAATAATAAAAATAATATTCCTAAACCCAGTCCTTTGTGGCTGGGTTTATTCTTTTTACCAAGATCATTTATAAAAAAGGCTCCTGAAGAAGCGGACACTTCCCAGAAGCCTAGTGTTTAAGAAAACAGATAAATCTGTCATCTCAAGTAACAATACAAAGATAAGGAACCATTAAAAGAAATGTTCATTTTTTTTAGTTGATTCCTTGTAAGCAAAATTTTCTTTGCACTTGACCGATTTCTTTGTTTTCCAATTTTATTTTTTAATTACTCAAATCATTAAAAATGGAAATCAAGAAAATTCTACCCCTTTTTATTTTAAGCTTCTTTGCGCTTTCATCTTTTACGCTTGCTCAAACCAATATGCTAGAAGTAGAAACTCCAAGTACGAATACGACTCCTACCACAAACAGCGCTGAAGAAGAAGAGGAAGAAGCCGCTTTCCAGGTTTCAGGTTTTGTCGATGTATATTATCAATTTAATTTCAACGAAAACCCGGTTCCCACTAGTTTTACGGAAACTCAAAATTCCTTTACACCGGGTATGGCCAATGTCGTTTTGGCTCGGGAAGGGAAAGTGGGTTTTGTCGCCGACCTTGCAGTAGGACCAAGAGCGGAAGTTGCCAATGGTTATTCCGGAACCACTCTTTCGGCCATCAAACAATTATTCGTCACTTATTCTCCAACAGATCAATTCACTTTTACATTGGGAAATTTTGGGACTCATGTTGGTTATGAAGTGATCGATGCTCCGGCAAACATTAACTACAGTACTTCTTATATGTTTTCAAATGGTCCTTTTTACCACACAGGACTCAAACTCGATTATGCTTTGACTGACAAATTTGGATTAATGCTTGGCGTCTTCAATGATACCGATACTAAGGTGGATGAAGTTTCAGGAAAACACTTTGGTGCTCAAATTTCTTACAGCGATGACAACGTAGGTATTTTCCTAAACTACATAGGAGGAAAGGATGATGAATTTTTGAGTGATAGTCTCGAATTAAAAACTACAGGACAGCAAATCGACCTTACTGCTACTTTTCAGATAAATGACGCTTTGGGCTTGGGAGTAAATGCAACTTCTAAAATGAGTAGCTATACAGAAGGAGATGACACCAGTTGGTTTGGTGCCGCACTCTATGCCAATTATGCCCTTTCTGAAAACTTCACTTTAGGCTTTCGTGGAGAATACATCGGTGATCCTGATGGAGAAATCCTGGGTATTGCGGACAACAGTATTATAGACCTTACCCTTTCGGGAAATATTAGCATTGGACCACTTACCCTGATACCGGAATTTCGAGTAGACATTTCGGATCAAGCGGCCTTCTTAGATGCGGATGGAATGGCTACAGAAAGTAGTCCCACGTTTATTATGGCTGCGGTTTACGCATTTTAAAAATTCATAAACTAAGTACACTGTGTAATAATCGTTTTATTAAAGGTCATCAATTCATTTTGATGGCCTTTTTTTATTATTGAACTTATAAAAAGCCCGCCACAAGCGGTAGTTTTCCGACCTACTTATTCACATAAACCCGCTTTTTCTCCACATCTCTTTTGGGAATTCCCAATGTGAAGGTAACATTCAAACAACACACAATCCATTATCAATCAGTTGATTATAAGAAAAACACTTCTCTTGAAAGGCACATAGCATATTATTTTTCATTGCCTCAAAGCGAGTTTTCCTACTATCTTTGTAGGCATCATAAATATTAATTTAATCTTTCTTCATCACTTAACCTTCAACCAAAAAAATTATTCTAATGGCAAACATTAAATTTGAGTACATCTGGATGGATGGCAACAAGCCAGAAGCTAACTTTAGAGGAAAAACAAAAGTATTAAACCTAGAGTCTTATGACGGAGAACTAGATGTTCTTCCTGAGTGGTCTTTTGATGGGAGCTCTACTAAGCAAGCAGAAGGCCATTTCTCTGATTGTCTACTCAAGCCAGTAGCTGTTTATCCTGACACTGCTCGAATCAATGGATATATCGTTGTTTGTGAGGTAATGAATCCTGATGGAACACCTCACGTTTCTAATGATCGTGCAACTATTGATGATGATCCAGACTTTTGGTTTGGTTATGAGCAAGAATATGTTTTGACTCAAAACGGTAAACCTCTTGGTTTTCCTGAGCATGGCTTCCCTGCACCACAAGGACCTTATTACTGTGCCGTTGGACATGGTAATGTAGTGGGTAGAGATATTGTAGAAGAACATTTGGATGCTTGTTTGGACGCAGGTCTGAGCATCACTGGAATCAATGCAGAAGTAATGCTAGGACAGTGGGAGTACCAATGCTTCGGTAAAGGAGGTAAAAAAGCCGCTGATGATATGTTTGTATCTCGTTATTTATTGCACCGTATCTGTGAGCAGTATGGCCTCGTAGCAGACATTCACCCTAAGCCTGTAAAAGGAGACTGGAATGGTTCAGGAATGCATTGTAATTTCTCCAATTCACAAATGCGTGAAGTAGGAGGTAAAGAATATTTCATGGCTATTTGTGAAGCTTTCCGTCCAGTACACCAAGAGCACATTGATGTTTATGGTTCTTCAAATGAGGAACGATTGACTGGCTTGCACGAAACACAATCGATCAGTGAATTTAGTTATGGCATAAGTGATCGTGGTGCTTCTATTCGTATTCCGATTTCTGTTCCTAAAGACTGGAAAGGATATTTGGAAGATAGAAGACCTGCTTCTAATGCTAATCCTTATAAAGTAGCTGCAAGAATTATTAAAACCGTAAAAGGTGCGGCTGTACCTGTATAAATTATTGGTTTAGAAAAAAAGAAAGTTCTAACAAGAACCGTAAGAATTTGGTTTAGTCTCGATGATTCGAGGCTAAGGTTAGGGCTAGAAGGCCGCCGTTTGGCGGTCTTTTTTTTTGCTCTACTGCCTGGAACAACCGCGCCCCAATCAAGTCAACAAGGCAAATAATATCTGCACATAAACAATCTTTGTAATCAGGGCAATAGGAAACATCAAAGTATAGCCAACATCCGGCAATCGATTCCCCGATTGATCAACGGCGTATTGCAAAATCGCAGGTTGATTACTCACCATTCCAGTCAAAAAACTAAAAGGGATTTTCACCCATTTATAGCCAATCCATAAAGTAATAAAGGCAGTCACCATACTGATCAATGCACCGGCTATAAAAATAATTCCAGCGCCTCCTTGAGTCAGGGTATTGAAAAACGTATGGCCCGACCTCACTCCGATACAAGCCAACAAAAGCATGAGGCCAATTTGCTGCAAAGTAATACTGGCACTGTAGGGCAAAGTCCATACGATACCTCCCGTCCGTCGAATGGCCCCCAGGTACAAACCAACAATCAATGGTCCACCCGCAAAACCAAGGTTAAATGCAATTCCACCCGGCAAGGTAAAAGTGACCATCCCCAGCAATAAACCCAAAGCCATTCCAAAGCCAAAAGAAAATAAATTGATCTTGCTTAATGCTTCATAAGAATCTCCAAAAAGTTTAGACAATCCGGAGTGGTCTTTTAAAGGCGCGACAAATCGAACTCGGTCGCCTAGTTCTAATATCGTTTTCCCGGTGGCTAGTAAATCAATATCACCTCGGCGAACCCTCGTTACAATCGCGGAGAAACGTTCGGCGAGATTGAGAGAGGCAATGGTTTGTCCGGCAATTTTAGGATTGGAAACGAAGATCAAATTGATGTCGTATTCGCTGCGGTCATCACTGAGTTGGTAAGCTAGTTTGTTTCCCAATTGCCCGATCACTTCTTCGACCTCTTCTTCTACTCCTACTATGGTTACTCGATCACCCATTTCCAGACGGGTATCCCAATTGGTCAAATTAATTTCTTCTCCTCTTTGCAATCGTCCAAAGACGACCCGCCATTGATTGCCTTTAACCAGTGACCGGATGGTCTGTCCAGCATAATTAGCATTGGTTATTTCTATAGAATAATTTTTCAACTCTTGTCCTACCGGATAATCTTTCCGCAAGTCGAATTCTTCTTTTCGGTAATCGACCTTCATCAGCTTTTGCATGATTCCGATGGCAATCATCACTCCCAAAACGCCCATCGGATAAGACAAAGAATAACCCACCACCGCGTGTTCGATCATTCGATCCATCGCCTCTCCCAATTCACTTTTTCCAATCGTATCTAAAAGCCCCGCAAGTGCCGGCGTATTGGTGGTACTTCCAGCAAATAACCCCGCAGAAGTAGCCGCATCAAAATTGAATAGATAATGTAAAGCAACGGTGATCGCTCCCGAGACGGTCAACATAAAAATCACAAAACTAATGTCTCGAAATCCACTGCGTCTGAAATTTTTAAAAAAGGCTGGCCCATTACTCAGGCCGATGGTGTAAACGAAAATACTCAAGCCCAAAAGAAAAACGATATCTGGTATTTTCAAACTTTCATCCAATGCTCCAAAGCCCAAACCCACAAAGAGAATGGCGGCCACCCCCAAGCTTGTTCCTTTGATCTTAACCCGACCAACGATATAGCCTACCGCGATGACGATAAAAAGAAGCAGCAAGGAATTTTCTTGAAATAATGGAATCATATTGGGATCTTTTACAGAGAAGACATTTATGAGTATAGTAAAAAACGCTAGTGACTATAAGGTGGTTTTACTTGCTTGGAATATTGAAGTTGTTTTTAAAATTTATTGATCTCACAAATAACAAATAAAGCAATCTCCAGAATTATCCTTCTTCCTCTTTTATCAACTGCTTCGCCGCTTCGCGAGCTTCTGGATTAAGCATTTGATTAGCCATGATAACTTTCAATTCTCCTATACTTTTACCGGAGAATCTTCTTTTAAAAGAATCTATTTTCGAAGTTGTTGCTGCCACTTGTTCTTCCTCCGATCCATAAAACAGTTTTCTCAAATACGGAATAAGGTCGTCTTTATTAATCCACATATGAAGCAGCCCTATGGCCAACATAATCACCTCTATGCTTAAAAAAAACTTCACGAATTTTATTCCTACACTATAAGTAATGGGAAAAAAAGCAAGAACATTGAACACTCCCAAAAGGATCATTAGCAAAGTTATGCTTTTTCCAATTTTGGGTTTAAAATACATGACCGCAGAAGTCGCTAGTAGCAATACAGAAGCATAAATCACATCCGCTTCGAAGATTAAGCCCATAGCCCCACAAGAGGCGATCCCAATCCAAAGTAGAATCAAGGGAATCCAACTGATAATTTTAGGTCGAGCCCTTGGAGTTTCTTCGATGAAATCGGTATCTAGTATTTGGTTATTCATTGCTCCAACAAATTCACAATTTCCCCAAAACCCGCTTCTGCTGCCAAATCCACTGCTCTTTTCTCTTCCTCTGTAAGCAAGGATTTATCCGCCTGATGATCCAATAATAATTGCACCAGTTCTACATTGCCATTCTGCGCGGCAGAGTGTAAAGCTGTGACGCCTGAGCTTTGCTGAAGATTGACTTCCGCACCTGCTTCGAGGAGAACTTCGGCGATCTTTGTTCTTTTTCTTGCGGCGGCAGAATGCAGGGCCGTCGCTTGCATTTTATTCTTTGCTCTTTGGTTGGGTTTGGCGCCTTGCGCCAATAAATAGTGCACCAATCCTTCATGTCCAAAAAAAGTAGCCAAACCCAAGGGCGTAAAACCATCGACCGCAAAAGTGTGCAACACTTCCAGGGAGGCTTCTAATATTCGTTCTAATCTTTTTTGTTGGTTGGTGGCCGCAGCTTCAAAAATATCGAGATTGCTTTTTTGACTCGCCAACTGACTTGCTAAATCGGTATAACCATAATAAGCACTAAGGAGAATCACGGATACCCCAATTTCTGTAGGAGTATCAATCAAATTGGGCGAGTAAGCGAGCAATACCTTGGCCACTTCTGCATCGCCAGATTCAATAGCGCTTAGAAATTCTTTCTGTTGTTCAGTCATAGCTAAGGTTACGATATTTTTCCACCAGGGTTTTGTTTTCGCCGCGCTTTTCTTCGCAGAGATTCTAAAGCGATGATTACAATGAGTAAACCCAAAAATTCGCGGGTCAATTCTATATGGGGTTTTTCTGCTTTCATACTTCCTACAATCGATTCTGCTCCCGTTTGCATCCAATTGATAAAATCTGGCAAGAGGCTAATCATCCAGATACCACTCGCTATCAAGACGATATAAATCAATGGCATAAAATAACGATCAAATGCAGCCGCTCCCCAAAGCAAGGCCATCGCTCCATATAAAACGACCCATCGTTCAGGATCTGGATCATTCAATTGAAAATAAGCAAAGAGTACAAATATTGCTGCGATAAAGAGACTAAACCAATTCATGGTTTTTTTTGTTTTTTGCGTTAAAATAGATTTATTGTATTCTCCTTAGAATTCAATTCTCCAAGTCAAATTTGGAATCAGTCCTAATTGATTTTTTTCCAAAACCTTTCCTTGAAGGGCATCGAAGTAGTGAAAGGCAAGGTTTCGATTATTGCTAATATTTTGCAAATCTAATGCAAAAGTTCTACTGTATTTTTCTTTGTCTTTTCTGTGATAAATCCGAAGGTCAATTTTAAAATAATCCGGCAATTTGACACTAAATCCTTCCGTTAAATCATAGATCGTTTTACCTGCCGCTTCTGATGCGATTACATCTATAGGCATTTCTCTAAAACCACCAAAATAAGCCAATCGGGCACTTAGTCCGAGGGTACGCAAGCTCCCTTTCTTTTCCCAATCTTTTTCCTTCCCCACCGTCATATTTAATCCAAAATTTCCATTAAAACGGGTATCTCTTTCGATCGCACCGTCCATATATTTTGATTCGTAAAGACTGCCATTTAATAAATAATAGAAACCATTATTCATGTGCTGCTGTAAAGTCATCTCTATTCCATAATTCCGCCCTTCTCCTACATTGCTGAGCAATAGACCATTCGGAATAAAGGAGTCCGCCAAATTGATGGCAGAGAAAGTTTGGTTGGATAAGGCTTCTGGTGCATTGAAGATGTTCTGATAATACAACTCTGTTTGCAGACGCGTATTGGTGCGAATAAACCATTGATGAGCGAAAGTAAAATGATGGCTTTTGGTAAATTCCAGATCGCTATTATTTCCTGGCGTACTTCCTCCCGCAGGCAATAAGACTTGATACAGATGCGCTTGCTGAATTTTGCTATGCAAACCATAAGCGATACTCAGGTTGTGCTTTTTTAATTTCCATTGGAGCTGACTTCTTGGCTCTAGAGAGGCGGTATTATTAAAGGTAAAATAACTATAATGCAGTCCTGCCAAAAAAGTTAGTTTTTGATTGGACGACCGCAAACGAAAATTCGTAAAAGGTTGTAACAACCAACCGGTTCCCATTCCAGAAAA